>JAQUFK010000116.1 GCA_028684695.1 Methanosarcinaceae archaeon
TCCTAGCTTTTCTAGAAGAGAACGGATGCGGGCGTGTTCGGCCCGCACCTTAACCTCAACTTCTATCATAGTTTCCGATTCCTCCGGGCAATTCAGAAATTCTAATCCACAGTTCCGGTTCAATCCCCAAACCAGGCTGGGTCCGATTTTGTTTTTTCAGGCCTCTGCAGGCACGAACTTGGTTCCATAATAAATCATGCCTCGCTCGCCATCCTCGCCAAGTTTTCTAAACACAGGCTTTACCCGCATTCCGATATAGACCTCTTTAGGATTTCCTACAATCTGAGCGGTAAGAGAAGGCCCTTCATCCAGTTTGATAATCGCAAGAGCATAAGGGGTTTGCTCTTCAAACCCTTCTGCTGCAGTGTGGATTATCGTATAGGTTATAATCTCGCCTGTGCCTTTAAATTTATAGCTCTCAATCTTTCCAAGCCGCCTGCAGTTTACACAGGTATCTCTTGGAGGGTAATAATATTCTCCGCATTCCGTGCAGTGCGTCCCTTCAAGGTTATATCTGCTGCCCAGACTTCGCCAGAATCTTGGTACCGACATTTCCGATCACCTGTCCCTCGATAAAATATGTACTGCTGCAGTTGCGCCGGAACCTCCGACATTATGCGTCATGCCGCATTCCGCTCCGTCCACCTGGCGCCCCCCAGCTTCGCCTCTAAGCTGGGTTACGATTTCCACAGCCTGTTTGATTCCAGTTGCACCTACAGGATGCCCACAGGCCTTAAGGCCTCCGGATGTGTTAACAGGAATCCGGCCTCCAATTGCGGTTTCCCCTTCAGCAGTAACAATTCCTCCTTTGCCTTTTTCGGCAAAACCAAGATCTTCTATAGCGCAGAGCTCGGCAATGGTAAAGCAATCGTGAACTTCCACAAGATCAATATCTTCTGGTCCCATCTTTGCCATTTCATAAGCTCGTTTTCCGGCAACTACCGTAGCATCAAGAGTTGTTATATCTCGCCTGTCGTGAAGAGCAATGGTATCACTTGCCTGAGCCGTTGCCCGAATGTAAATGGGAGTGTCGGTATACTTGTGGGCCTCCTCGGCAGGAACCAGCACAAGAGCTGAGGCCCCATCCGTAATCGGGGAACAGTCAAAGATGTGCAAAGGATCAGCTACCATAACCGAGTTTAAAACCTGCTCAACTGTGATCTGGTTTTTGTACTGGGCGATAGGATTGTGAGCTCCATTTCTGTGGTTTTTGACCGCAACTTCCGCAAGCTGCTCGCTTGTTGTTCCATACTTATGCATGTGTAGGGTGGCAATCATTGCATAAAGCCCCGGAAATGTGGCTCCTGCCATACCTTCCCATTCTCGATCCGCAGCTGCGGCAAGAGCTGAAGAAGCTTCACTAGAACAGATATCGGTCATCTTTTCAGCCCCTGCTGCAACCACAATGTCTCCATAACCAGAGGCTACATTCATTATGCCCTGCCGAAGCGCAAGACCGCCTGAGGCACAGGCAGCCTCGACCCTGGTTGCAGGTACATGCAGATTCTTTGAAAGTCCGGAATAATCGGCAATTAGGGCTCCAATATGTTCTTGCTCAATAAAACGCCCTCCACTCATGTTTCCAACATAGAGGGCATCAATATCCTTTCCACTTACTCCGGCATCCTCGATAGCTCCGATTCCTGCTTCGACTACGAGCTGTCTGAGAGAACGATTCCAGAGTTCTCCATATTTTGTGTTTTTTACTCCGATAATAGCTACATCTCTCATTAGATCCACCCCTTCAGGCAAGGCGTATTTTTCCTTTATGTTTGGCGTACTGACCATAGTCTAGATAAACCGGATTTTTAAGAAGTTCGGAAACCTTTGGGGCCTTTGCCCTGATTTTCTCAATTCTATCGGTCACCTTTATGCTAAAGGCATCTGAGCCTGCTCCAGAGCCAAAAGCAGTTACGAAAATCCGATCGCCCGGTTTTGCCTGATCAAGCGTTGCAGCAAGCCCCATCAAACAGGAACCGGAATAGGAATTTCCAATTTTTGTAACCACAAGCCCGGGCGCAATTTGCTCTTTCCTAAAACCAAGCGTCTTTGCAACTTTTGTTGGGAATTTCCCGTTTGGCTGGTGAAAGACTGCGTAGTCGTAGTCTTCAGGAGTTGTGCCTAGTTTTTTCAAAAGCCCTTTTGCAGCATTTGTTACATGCTTAAAGTAGCCAGGCTCTCCTGTAAAACGCCCTCCGTGTTCGGGATAGGGCCGCCCTTCCCTGCGCCAGAAGTCAGGGGTATCTGTTGTAAAAGAGTAAGTGTCTTCAATAAGCGCGCAGAGTTCGGACTCTTTTCTTCCTATTACAAGAGCAACCCCTCCTGCCGCAGCTGTATATTCAAGGGCGTCGCTTGGAGCTCCCTGTGAAACATCAGCCCCAATTGCAAGTCCGAGTTCGATCATGCCTGAACTTACAAGGCCCATGCAAGCCTGAACTGCGGCTGTGCCGGCTTTACAGGCAAACTCAAAATCCGCAGCTGTTAGATCAGGGGTTGCCCCAAGGGCCTGAGCTACAATGGTACTTGTGGGTTTTACCGCATAGGGGTGGCTTTCCGAGCCTGTGTAAATTGCGCCTATACGAGCCGGGTCGAATTCTCCCCGGGCAAGAGCGGAACGGGCTGCTTCAACGGCAATGGTTGCCGTATCCTCATCGAGGTCAGGTACGGATTTTTCGTGTACCATTAAGCCTTTTTTAAGGATCTCTGCGTCGTCTCCCCAGAGTCGGGCGATTTCTTCGACTTTGATCCTGTATCTTGGGACATATGCGCCGTAGGATACGATTCCGATAGTCATAATATCACCTGTTTTTGTAAGAAATTTAAAGGGGTTGAATTCCTTTTAAGTGTAATATAAATCAGTTTTAAAACTGCGCTACTCCAAAAATTTGAAGCTCATTTATTTCATTCATTTACCTGATATTTGCTGTATTTTTTTAATAATTGGACTAATTTATTCAGGTCCATAGTGGTCGCAATTAGAGGAATCCGATCCACTTCTGCCATTTTGATCGCAGCCGGATCCACTTGCTCCGCACGCAAACCATGAATAACGATAGCTCCGGGTTTCAGGTTGGTAACCCGGATTGCCACAAGAGGAGATTTTCCAGTGGTCACTTTTGTAAAAACCATGGCTCGATCCGTACTCCAGCCGTAGAGGCGTTGAAACTCGTGGGAGGAGAGTTCCAAAATAGCTCGCTGACTGTCAATTACGGTAAAGCCGTACAGAGGTTTTTCCACACCTTTGTAAACAATATCGGCTTCGATAAGGTTGACCAGTTTTGCAAGTTGTATGGGGATTGTGTATTCATATGTCGAATAAATCGATCGAGAACTGTTTTCAGTGCCTAAGATTGTCTCGTAAGCGTGGATTTTTTTGCCCCCGCGCTCTAGGTCAATCTCAAGCAGGGACTCTACAATCTTCCTGACAATTAGAGTGCCTGGAGATTTGCGCCTCCCGCTTTCATAATCGCTTATCACGGAAGGAGAGACCTTAAGGAAATTTGCGATATCGGTTTGAGAGATTTCAAAATTCAATCTCCATTTTTTCAGGGATTCCCCCGGCTTTTCGGAAAGTGTGATTTCTCCTGCCATTTTTTCTGCCAGGCGATTCCGGAGATTCTCTGATAATTCGTTGGATGTCATGACTCCATATCCTAAGAAGAAATGTTCCCTTATATATTTAACGAATGCTATTTCGTTGATTGTCGCAGAAACTTATACCTCAAAAAGGGAATGACATTAGTCAGTTATTTATAAGGAATGGGGCATAAATTCATGTGTTATGAAGCCCAACGCTCAAATATCTCAATCAAGCGTTTCGGAGCTGCTATTGTATTTTGGCTGCCCGAGGCGGGTGTATTATACAGCCCGAGGGCATGAGCTTCTCTTGGATATAACTTCTTCTAGAATAGAGCGAATGCTCGAAAAAGAGCTTGCCCTTGCCTATCCTGAACTTATGAAAGGGGCATCGTTAAACGCCGATAGCCTGAACTTAGCCCTCAAAGCCACCCTTGAGCGCGCAGCCAGAGATTTGCCTTTACTTTATCCTAGGGAACTTAAGGCTGCAAATCAGAGTCTGCTTGAAGAAGGAAAAGCTCTTGCAGAAGCTCGGCTTTCAGAAATTGGGACTAATCTTTTGCAATCTCTTGAGGAGTATGGGAAGAAAAACTTTTTGGCCGCTCTGACTCCCATAAAAAGCGAGCCTTTCCTTGCCTCGGAGCGCCTGAACCTGAAAGGGTTTCCTTCAAAATTGGTCTGCTTTGAAGAAAAACTCTTGCCCTCCATAATAAAAACCGGAAACTGTCCCCGTAACGGGGTCTGGGCTCAAGATCGGTTTCATGCTACAGCTTTAATCCTCCTCCTCGAAGCTGAATATGAACAAAATATAGAAGAAGCTTTTGTAGAATACGCAAGTCATGGCCTTTTGAGAAAAGTAAAAATCCGGGCTTTAGATAGACGGGAGGTTCTCAAAGTCTGCCGCAGAGTCGAAAAAATAAAATCCGGCTTTATGCCCGAAAAAAAAGAAGGCCCTCTTTGCAAGCATTGCAGCTTTTCTAAACAGTGCAAACAAAAACCTTCCTCTCTGCTTTCCAAATTTTTCTAAGAGCCAGAAATAGCCAATTTATCTAAAAATGAGATTGGAATCAAAGCCAAGCTTTTCTAAGCTTTTTTCAAGATAGTTCAGCTCTGAAGCTAGTTTTTGAACTCAGAGCAGAATTATACAAAATTCCGGGGATGTAGCCTGCAAAAAAGCCCGAAACTCTCAGGTATACTATACCCCATAAAAGCTGCTACACTTATGAAAAGGCCAAACACAAACCCCACAGAACCGTAAAGGAGTGCAAGAAGTTTTCCATATGCAAACGCATCTCTTTCTTTGTTTCTTTCTTTGATAATAACCATAGCTTCCCCCAAAAAATAAACCTCGTTTTATAATATATTGCCTATTATGGAATATATATTTGTTTTTTCAGCCTCAAAGCGCAGAGCTTAGTTGCCAAAGCCTTTTAAAGGTTAGTTTCCTCAAACTGCTTGCTATGTCAAAACCAGCGTTTCTTGGCAAACTGCTCCTGCACTGGTGTGAGGCCTGCAACGTGCCCGTACTTGGAAAACGGTGTGGATGTGGAAATGCCACAAAAAAAGTAGAGGTAACCCCTCCAGGGGATATCCGGCCTGCCTTTCCTTACGAGATAAGGCGTATAAATTCCGTTTCTGAAAAACAATTCAAAGCTCCCCTAATCCCCGATGGAAAGCTTGTTGTTTTGAATAAAGCTCCTTATGACGATCGGATGGACGAGGTTATTGTGGATGGAAAAGTCCTGGCTTCCATCCGATTCGAAATAGAAAGTTGTGAATGGGTACTTCTTCTAAGACTTGAAGGGGCAAGGCGACTTTTTCAGGAAAAAAGCGAAAAAGAGAGGCAAGAGCTTAAGAATTGGGTTGTCGTGGATTCAGGAGCCCTTCCCTTTATTTTAAAAAAAGGAGCCAGTATTCTGGCTCCAGGGGTGCTTGACGCAGCTCCTGAAATTCAGATAGCCGACGAAGTAGTTGTTTTGACTCCTGAAGGAAAGGTTGTATCCTGTGGAAGAGCCCGGATGTCAGGCCGGCAGATGCTTGAGGAAAAACGGGGAAATGCTGTCAAGCCCCGCTGGAGTGAGGAGCCAAAACCTGCAGCATTTCCTGAAGGGGCAAAGCAGCCCGGAAAGAAGATTCGAACCCAAACTTGGGCTGATGCGGTCTTGGCAAACGCTGAGATTCTGGACCAATTTGTAGGCGAAGCCCATTCATTTATAAAAAAGGTTGCAGAGAGCAGGAATTTGCAGATTAGCGTCTCCTATTCTGGAGGCAAAGACAGTTTGGCCGTACTTCAGCTTGTTGAGGAATGCCTTGACGATTATGAAATAATGTTTGCGGATACCGGAATAGAATTTCCAGAAACCCTTGAAAACGTACAAAAAGTTGCCCAACATTACGGCAAACCTCTCCGGACAACCAGCGCTGGAGAAGCCTTTTGGGACTCAATTGGAGTTTTTGGTCCGCCTTCAATGGACACGCGCTGGTGTTGCAAAATCTGCAAATTGGGGCCTATTACCCGCCTGATCCGGGATAACTACGGAAAAGGCTGCCTAAGTTTCATAGGGCAGAGAAAGTATGAATCCCATGCCCGCGCGCTTAGTAAAAGGGTCTGGAAAAATCCTTGGGTTGGAAACCAGATAGGAGCCTCTCCTATCCAAGATTGGACTGCGCTTCATGTCTGGCTTTACATATTCCAAACTCAAGCTCCCTACAATCCTGCCTATGAAAAAGGCTATGACAGAATGGGCTGCTGGCTTTGTCCTTCCTCTTCGCTTTCGGATTTTTTTCTCCTTGAAGAAGTTCATCCCGAACTTGCAGAAAAGCTTAAAAAACACCTACAAGCCTATGCCAAAAAAATGGGCTTTTCTGAAGACTGGATAAAATACGGTTTCTGGCGCTACAAACGCTTTCCAAAACCCCTCCAGGAATTGGCCCGGAAAAAAGGAATTGAGCTCCTTCCCAAGGCCTCAAATCCAGATAGTTTGAATTTCAAAGTCGCAAGCGGGTATCGCCCTTGTAAAGCCGGGGGGCTTACGGCTGAGGGCAGTTTCGGCCAGCCCATAGCCCTTGAAATCCTCAATGCAAGTGGGATGCTCCGACCTCTTGGAAAGACGGTCTTTATTGAAGGTCTGAT
>JAQUFK010000117.1 GCA_028684695.1 Methanosarcinaceae archaeon
CATTCATGAGACTAGCGGAACGAGCGGAGTTCCTAAAAGTTTTTTTCTGACCTGGGAAGACTGGGAACGCTATGCAGAAAAATATGCTCGGATCTTCAAAGCTCAGGGGTTTGGAAAAGGAGATCGGGTTGTGGTTTGCGCTTCCTATGGGATGAATGTAGGAGCCAATACTATGACTCTTGCAGCCCGAAAAATCGGAATGGCAATCATTCCTGAAGGAAAGTGCAGCTTTCCTTTGCGGGTCATAAAGGCTTACTCTCCCACTGGAATTGTAGGAAGTGTTTTCAAACTATTAAATCTTGCAAAGAGAATGAAAGCTGGAGGGCTTAAGCCTCAGGAGAGCGGAATTTCAAAACTGGTCGTGGGAGGAGAGGCTTTTGCCGAAGAAGCCCGAAACTACCTTGCTGAGATCTGGGCTTGTCCTGTCTACAATAGCTATGGCAGTACTGAAGGGACAATGTGTGGGGAATGCACAGAAATTTTCGGGTTGCATGTGCCTGAAGATCTTTTGCATCTGGATGTCTATGATCCGGGGCTTGAAAGTTTTGTGCCTGACGGAGAGTGTGGCAGGGCGGTTCTGAGCACACTTTTACCAGTAGGGGAAAAGACTGGAACCCTGCTTTTAAACTATGATACAGAAGATACCACAGTTGTCCTTTCTCGAAAACCTTGTCCCTGTGGAAGGACACACCTAAAAATCACAACTCCCCAGCGGGAAGCTGAAACGGTCTGGGTCGCAGGCGCTCCTTTTAACAGAGTGGACGTTGAAAGAGGCGTCTTTCAGCGGGAAAATCTGGAATACTTAACAGGCGAGTACGAGGCTTTTCTTTATGGGGGAGAAGACGAAGGAGAGGTAACCCTAAGGGTAAGTTTAGAATGTGAGACTTTGGAAAATTGCGATAAAGAGCTTGTAAAAGAGAATTTCCTGCAGGCTTTCTTTGGCTCAAAACCTCCTCTTGCAAGAGCTTTTCAGGAAGGAGTATTTAAAATAAGTTTCAATTTTACAAAACCCGGAAACCTAGAACTTCATAAGGTAAAAGGAAGACCTAAAAGACTTGTGGATAGGAGGTGAACTCAAGAATTTTTTCTGGAAGTTCTTTATATCTAATTTTTTTATATTTCTTCCTTTTTTGTTAACTTTTTAGATTTCAGTTTCCAGACTTTTCTATATATTTTTCAGAAGGTCTGTGTAGGAATTTCAGAAAAGTATAAATATTAATAATACGCAAGCGTTACTAACTTAGTGTTAATAATACAGAACTCCAAAATAAAGAACGAACGTTACATTTGAATCTTAATTATTCTGTAAATAAAACATATTAAATACGAAGGAAAACGTTTTAAGTATTATTAAGCATGCAAAAAATGAACTTTCAGGTGAGACTATGGAAAAGGAAGTTATGAGGATAGGTGTTTTACTCCCCGACACTTTATTGAATAAATTTGATGGAATTATTGATAAGCGAGGCTACTCTTCCCGGTCGGAGGGGATAAGAGATGCCATCAGAAACTACATCTCCTACTACGAATGGATGGGAGATATCAAAGGACATAGAGTAGGCACAGTTTCCGTAATCTATGACCATACGAAACGCGGGCTTTCAAACGCTCTTGCCGATATTCAACATAACTATACCCACATTATAAAATCCTCGATCCACATCCACCTTGACCATGACAACTGTTTTGAGGTAATCGTTCTGGAAGGAGATGGGGAAGATATCAAAGACCTTGCAGAAAACATCATGGCTCTGAAAGGAGTAAAGTTCTCAAAGCTTACCACAGTAGCGTCTAGTGATAAAATCTGAACTGAGATCTGAACTAAAAGAAAAAAAGATAAGCTAAATAGAAGTAAGCTTTGCTTAGCTCGCTAAAGCCTCAGGGGTTTTTATGCGGCCTGCTATGAAAAATGCATTTAAAAAAAAAGGCCCTTAAAAATCATTTTTAAGCGATTGGAGAAGCCAAAGCCCAAATTCCGTCAAATAATAGATCTGGAAATTCCGCTCCCGTCGGGAGTTTATCAGTTTAGCTTCTTTTAAAAGTTTTAAATGGTAAGAAAGGGCTGAAGGTTTGCAGCTTGTAAGTTCTACGAGAACGCATACACAAAGACTCTGGATTTCTAGAGCCTTTAAAATCCTGAGGCGAGTTGGATCTGAAAGGACCTTAAAGAGGCTTACCATTTTGTCCACATTTTTAGACATTGCAGCCTCGACACTTTCTAAAATCTCTTCCGAGAGGAAATAAGAATCTCTGATTTCAAGGAGTTTTTTCTCAGACATCTTTTCACTTGATAGCCTTGCTTATTTTTAATAGTTATTCCGCTTTTTAGGCTTTGCAAGTCAGCTCAAAAAAGCATAAGTTTTTTGTAGAAACTTAGCCCTCGTTTCCACGTTTTTGCAAAGCCTTAAAGCCTTATTATAAACTGGGAGAGGAGCGATTTTTCAGTAATTTTAAAACTCCCCTTAATTCCTTATTTAGATGGGCTAATTATCTATTGTTATAATATAAGGGTTTTTAGATTCGCAACCGAGATATCTTTTCCTACAAAAAAGGAAAGCTTTCTGGGATCAAATTTAAAACGTTTAATTTAAAAACTCTAAATTAGAATTTTTGAATATAAAAACCGAACTGCGAAATAGGAAATCAAGGTGCTAAAATATGCAAATGTGGATAAACGGGAAATTTGAAGCTTCTCAGAGTTCGGAGGTTTTTGAGGTCCGAAACCCCGCAACCGGAGCCATTATTGATACGGCTCCTCTTGGAGGAGAAGAGGACGTAGAAGTGGCAATTGAGGCTGCAGCCGAAGCTTCCAAAGAATGGGCTGCGACTGCTCCTCAGGCAAGGGCAAAGCTGCTCTTCCGAGCCTGCGAACTTGTGCAAGAAAGGCTTGAGGGGCTTGCCAGGCTTTTGACTTCTGAGCAGGGAAAACCCCTTTCTGAAGCAAAAAATGAATTGCTGGGTTTTTCAAAGGTGCTTGAATACTACTGCGGGCTTGCAAGCACCCTAAAAGGAGATTTTATCAAAATTCCTGGAAACGGTTATTCCTTTACCCTTAAGCACCCGCTTGGAAACTGTGCTGCCCTTATCCCTTGGAACATGCCAGCCCTTATTATGGGCTGGAAGCTTGGACCGGCTCTTATTTCTGGAAACTGCCTGCTCCTAAAACCTGCAAGTTCTACGCCTCTTACAAATCTATCTTTAGCTGCTCTGCTTGGAGAAGCTGGGCTTCCTCCAGGAGTTTTAAATGTAATCTCGGGTCCAGGCCCCCTTGTAGGAGAAGCTATTGCAAAACATCCGGCTATAAAAAAGCTTTCATTTACCGGAGATACGGAAACCGGAAAAAGAGTTGCAGCTCTATCAGCTCCTTCCATGAAACGCTTGACCCTCGAACTTGGAGGAAGCGATCCCATGCTGGTCTGTGCAGATGCAGAGCTTGAGGCTGCAATAGAAGGAGCTCTAAGAGGTAGATTTTATAACTGCGGCCAGACGTGTACCGCAGTAAAGCGGCTTTATCTTCAGGAATAAATTGCAGATGAGTTTCTCATAAAACTTCAGAAACGAGTGGAAAGTTTGAAAGTAGGAAACGGCCTTTCCGAAGGAGTAGAGCTAGGCCCCCTTAATTCTGAAAAGCAAAGAACTTCAGTTCTGACACTTCTTAAAGAAGTTTGGGATAATGAGGAAGGAAAACTCCTTTGCGGAGGCAAAATCCCCAAAGGAGAAGAATACGCTTGTGGAAACTTTCTTGAGCCAACTCTTATAACAGACGTGGCTCCGGATTCAAGGCTTCTTTCAGAAGAGGTTTTTGGGCCCGTGCTTCCAATTGTTCGCTTCCGAAAACTTGAAGACGCAATTGAGGACGTGAACCGGACAAAATACGGCCTTGGAGCCTCAATCTGGACAAAGAATCTGGATCAGGCCCGAACTGCTTCTGAAGGACTCGAGGCCGGAACGGTTTGGGTCAACCAACATCTAAAAGTAACTCCAGAACTTCCCTTTGGAGGCACAAAAGCAAGTGGAATCGGAAAGGAAAACGGAGCTGAAGCTCTTTTGGAATACCTTGAAAGCAAAAGCGTTATGATAAAGGTTTGAATGAAAAAACTTGAGAATGAAGTCAGAAAAAATTTGAAAGGCCTAAAATTACAAAGGTTTGGCGTCCCCTTCTCTGGCTGAATTATTCTGAAACTGCGGGGAAAAAGGACCGAATTTTCGGACCTATCCACCCGCAGGGTCCGCAACCCTTAGCGGTACTTTGACATAGTCTGCATGAATTCGCCAGCTTCCATTACAGGCACGCTGTCTACAACGCAGATATCAGTCCAGGGAAGGTTGAAAGCTCCGAAGGCCTCCGAATTTTCGGCTTCATAGAGAATGAAGTAACGGCCTCCTGAAAGATCAACCCACTGGTTGATGATTTCGATTCCGTCAGGGACTTTCAGGGTTTTAAAATGCTCCAGAATAGCATCCCTGTTCACAGGGTCCCAAGTACTAATATCTAAGAATAACATCTTTTATCCACTCCCATAGCTTATTTCCCAAATTTAAAACCTAAGGTTCACTCATACATATGCAGAACGAAGTTCTACAGTTAGATTCATTTATTATATCATCTTTGTGACTATATAAGAGTTAGTCTATAAGATTATTACAAAGATTCTCCCCGATTCAGACTTCCTCTCTTCCTCAGCGTTTTCTAGAATTTATTGGCCCCTTCAGCTTGTAACTTGCAGCCATATCCCCGATGGCTGCAGTTTTTAAAGGAGAGCTTGAAACAATGGAGATTATAATGCTTAACTAAAAATATAATACTTAATATAACCATTTAGCCCAGTCAAAACCATATCAATGTTATTTTCCCATTGCAATCCAATTACTATATGATTTTATTGAAATATTCATCGCCTGACTTTGCTAGCCTGCATAATTACACATTAAATTGACTCTCCACCATACAACTTCTGGTATTCCTGAAGCGCATACAAATCGGTCATTGAGGCCACATAATCGCTCATGAGGCGCAGGAAGGCCCTGTCTTTGACAATTTCCGTTTTTTGGGCCTTGAATTCTTCCTTGCTTAAATACCTGATATTTTTTTGAGTGACATCTATTTTTTCGACCAGTTCTTTTAAGCCAGGGACGGAACAGACTTCGGTGTATCTTTCAAGAACGTGGTCTGGAAGTTGTTTGGGGTTTGTCAGGTAGGCCTTGATTATTTGCCTGAGCACGAAGCTGGACTTGCCGTTCATCCTGTCAACCATGTAATTGTTTATGACGAAGTTGGCTTCGATTTCCTTTAGCCTCTGGAATAAATTGTTATTTTCAAGCACACAGTCGGTCGCTATTTTTTTGGAAATTTTCATTATGTACCTTATCACGTTCAACACAGACAATAGCAACTATTTCATTATTCATCAAAAATGTAATTTTACATTCATTTGAAAATTCATTCTTTACTTCATAGTTATCAAATATAATTCTTACATATGAAATATTCATTTCAACAGTACTACTTACTATTGCAACTCCGCGTCCATTTTCATCTTTTTGTCGTAAAATATTAATTCTAGTTCTACATTTTACATTCAATATATATACTCCTCAATATATATACTCCTCAATATGATTATTATTCAGCATTAAGCTCTAAAATGTCTAAATCATAATGGGCGCTTCACTGTTTTGTGTGTGTAGCCATCACAAAAACGGCCCCATCTTTGAGTAAATATTCGTTATACCCATAGGAAATAGCGAAAAGCCTCATAATGTTCTTGGAAGGCTCTCATGTGTTTGGTTTCACTTCTCAAGTGTGTAGCCCATAATTAGTAGGAAGTAATTGTTTTTTGGATAAGTTTTTTAGATAACTTTAGACCACCTGTAGTTATCTTTAATATACTGATGGAAATATTTACCATGTGATGAAGCTGACATCAAATTAATATAGACATATTTTGGGACTCCGAAATATCTATAGATCCCACCACTATTGAACTCTATTTCTAATGTTTGAATTCCTTCATCATATCCAACAGATTTCAAATTGCTTGAAATAACAAATTCTCTTATCATATCTTACCCCTGTTATATATAAAATATTAGAGGTTGTTTAATTTGAAACATTATTAAATTTACGATTATTGAATAGGTTTAATGTGACGTCCTAAATAATGCACACAGTTAACTATATGATACTTAGTAAATATACTCAGGCATTGAATTATTTTGACAGGCCTCAGGGGTTGGTGGAACCTGTTAGTCAGGAGATGTCAGTCAGGAAATGGAAAATTTCTTGAATCCAGTGGATGCGCTGGGCGGTATAAAATCGGTCTACAGGAATTACGTGAGTTCATTTCAAAAACTCTGCAATCAGAAAATAAGTAAGTAAGAAAAAGAGAGAAGCTGGCGTAGCGTTTTGCTGAAGGCATTCTCGAAGAAATCGACCCTGAAAAATGGAACGAATGGTTCCCAGAAAACCCGCTTGTGGATGGAGTTCCTCAGCCTTTCAGAGGGGGTGAAGAGCGGCAGTTGCAGTTGAGGTGTGAGCTGGACGCGGTTTATGCGCATCTTTATGGGATCTCAAAGGATGACCTGGATTATATTCTCGGGACTTTTCCGCTTGTTAAAAAGAAGGATGAAGCGAAGTATGGGACGTACAGGACAAAGGATTTGATTATG
>JAQUFK010000118.1 GCA_028684695.1 Methanosarcinaceae archaeon
GGTACGCGAGCGTGTCGAGGATCTGGAACGTCTTCTTGGGAAGACGCAGATAGTTACTGACCGCTCGCAGTGCCATTATCTCCTACTCAATTCAGAATATGCTTCTGGTCTGCGGAGAGCTGGGGCTTGGAGCGGTCTGGCTTGGAGAAATCTTAAAACAAGCCAAAAAAGTAAACTCTATTCTCGAATGTCCCAAAACCTTTGAACTGATGGCTCTGCTTGCCATAGGAGAGCCGCTTCCAAAAGCGAGGTCTTCTTCAAGAAAAGAGTTAAAAGAACTTGTTTTTGAGGAAAAGTTCGGGAAACTTTGGAAAGATTAAGAGAAAATATGGATTTTGTTAAATGAGAGGTAAAAGGTATGGCTTTTATTTCCCCTGCCAGCCAAAGGCTGGCAAGGAAAGGAACTTTTTGCCATTTAAAATAATTATTATTCGAATACTTTTTCCATTCTCGTAAGGGCTTCACGAATCCTTTCCACGGAAGTGGCATAGGAGATTCTTATAAAATTTTTCCCAGAGGGCCCAAAGGCTATTCCTGGGGTTACGGCTACCTGGGCATCTTTCAGGAGCATTTCAGCAACTTCAGAGCCTGTGCCATATTCACTTACATCGGCAAAAGCATAAAAAGCCCCATCTGGTCTTTTACATTTAAGCCCTATTTTATCCAGCCCGTCAATTAAGATATCCCGCCTCATCTTGAAACGTTCCACCATTTTTTGGACTTTGTCCTGAGGTCCAGTCAGAGCTTCAAGGCCTCCATATTGGACAAAGGTTGTGGCACTGCTTACCGAGTGAGATTGGATCTTCTGAACAAGCTTGAAAATTTCCGGAGGAGCGGCAAGATAGCCAAGTCTCCAGCCGGTCATAGCGTAAGCCTTTGAAAAACCATTTACTGTGATTGTTCGATCCTGCATACCTTCAAGGCTGCCTATGCTTATGTGTTCTTTATCATAGATGATCTTTTCATAGATCTCATCAGAGATCACCAGCAGATCGTGATCAATTGCAAGGTCGGCAATACACTTTAGGGCACTTTTACTAAAAACTCCACCCGTTGGATTTCCAGGAGTATTTATGACAATCAGCTTTGTTTTGTCGTTAATATATTCGGAGAAAGCTTCCGGAAGAAAGCCTTTTTCAGGGTTTGTTGGAACCCAGACCGTCTCTGCTCCTGCGAAACGGACACAAGCATCATAGGTAACCCAGGCCGGATCAAACAAAATTGCCTGATCGCCATCATTTAACACTCCCATCATGAGCTCAAAAATCGCCTGCTTGGCCCCGGGAGTGACCAGCACTTCTTTTTCACTGACTGCCAGTTTATTTTCCGTCCTGAGTTTTTCGGCAATGGCCGCCCTGAGTTCCGGAATGCCTGCGGAGGGAGAATAGTGGGTCTGGCCCTCATACATGGCCTTTGCCGCGGCGTCACAGATATTTTTCGGGGTATCAAAATCCGGCTCTCCAAGACTGAAATTAATTACGTCGCTTCCCTCTTTTATCATCTGATTTGCGATATTTGAAATCCGGATTGTTGCGGATTCTTCTACGCGCTTAAGCCTTGCGGATGTCATAAGGATGGTCCTTGTCTTTTCCATTTTGCTACTGTTTTGCTGGGCTTTGCAAGTTTTAAAGCCGCTGTACCATCTTTACTGCGGCTTCTACTGCTCTTTTTGCATAATCCACACGCTTGTGAGCTTCCATCCGCGTCATGCCAGGCCCTGGGATTCCAAGAGTCACAGGTTTGTTATATTCGAGGGAAAGGTCCATGATTTTCCTGGCTGCATGCTGTATGACCACTTCGTCGTGGTTTGTTTCGCCTTCAATTACGCTTCCTATGGTAACCACGGCATCTATATCGTCTCTTGCACAGAGCTTTTTTATTGCAAGGGGCATTTCAAAAACGCCGGGGACGAGGAGGGTTTCCTTTACACTTGCCCCTAGAAATTCAGCGTGTTCTCTTCCAAGCAGTTCCATCTGATAAGTCAGATCTCTATTAAATTCAGCTACCACAAATCCTAGGCTGATTGTCATGCTCTTCATTCCTTTTTTTTCTATTTTTTACATCCTTAAAGGCCCTGCATCCTCAAAGCCCTGTCTTTGACCGGTTCCTGCTTCTCGGGACAGTTTTTCAGGTTTGAGGAGAAGTTTTATAACATTTTGGGCATGTTCCCGCGTTCGGCTGTCCATAAGAAAAGCAAGTTCCTTTTCATCTTTTCCTTCATCTTCATGGACAAAGACTTCGATAATATGGGTGTTTGTCATTAGCTGGGCTAGGATAAGCCCCTGAGACGCTTCGTGGGCACAGACTTTATCTTTTTCTTTTCCCCCGGGCATGCCAAGTGCCATAACTATGGCGCAGCCTTCTTCCTCAATAAGTTTTTTGGCCGCAACAGGCAGGTCTTTAATCCCGGGTACGGTTACCCTTATTATTTTTGCACTTATATTTTTCCGGAGTTCATCGCTTGCTGCGCGCCCCATATCATAGCGGGCGAAGGTTGTGTCTGCGATTCCAATAGTAGGCATATTTTTCTCCTTAGGCAGAAGTTTCCTTTCTCTAAACTTTCAAGTATTAACTCTCAACTCTCTCTAAAATCGGATGACCTTGAGTAGGAGGTTAACCCAGGTCAAAACTTCCTGTTTTGCAGGGCTTTTTGAGGCTCGGATATGGACCTTATATGGCTAAGGTCCACTTTCCTCTTTATATCCTTTTGGCTTTTGCTATTCAGAGCTTCAAATCAGAGCCTGTCTATCACTTTTGCTGCGGCTTCAACTCCTGCTCCGAAGTTCTCAAGCAGACCTTTTTCCCGGAGTATGAGTTCCAGAGTCTGAATGGTTGTGAGAATATCTCTCGAAGAGACATTGCCCATGCTGCCTATCCTGAAGATCTGGCCTTTCAGGTGAGCCTGTCCTCCTGCGATAATGATGCCCCGCTTTTTCATTTCCTTTTTGATCTCTTCCCCATCAAGCCCTTTTGGGGCTTTCATTGCAGAGACAGTATTTGAGTAACTGCTATACTCGTTAAGTTTGGGAAACATCTCAAGGTTCATTTCAGCCATGGCTGCCCGTACGGCTTCGGAAAGCAGGCTGTGCCTCTTAATCCTTGCCTCCATTCCCTCTTCCTTTACGAGCTGCAACGCTTCCTGAAGCCCATAAAAAAGGGGAATTGCAGGAGTATATGGCGTTTCGGTTCTGGCCTTATCCCCACTTTTTTTATATGCCTTTAAGTCTAAATAGTAAGGTCTTTTTTTCACAGCTTCCATTGCCTCTAGGGCTTTTTCGCTTACAGAAACCATCGCAAGCCCAGGAGGAGCTGCAATACATTTTTGAGAGCCTACAACTGCAAGGTCAACTCCCCATTCGTCCACTTTAACCTCGTCGCCTCCAAGAGAGGTGACCCCATCCATAATAAAGAGTGCCCCGTACTTTTTTGCAAGTTTTCCAATCTCAGGGGCAGGGTTCAAAATGCCTGTGGAAGTTTCGTTATGGACAAGAGTTACGGCTTTTGCTCCGGCTTCAAGTTTTTCTTCAAGCATTTCCAGATCAACAGGCTTTCCCCATTCGATTTCAAGAGGGTCCACCTGTCCATAGAGGCCTGCAAGGTCTTTGAAACGTTCCCCGAATTTCCCGTTTTCGATAGAAACAACCCTATCTTCGCTTTCAACCACAGACCCTATGGCAGCTTCCATACCTGCAGTACCTGAACCGCTGATTATGCAGATATCGTTTTTTGTCTGGAATACGTCTGCAAGGACTTCCCGGCAGTCGTCATAAATTGCAGCAAATTCCGGGCTGCGGTGGTTAATCATCGGTTTTGACATGGCTCTCAAGACTCTCGGGGCAACAGGTACAGGCCCGGGCATCATGAGCAGGGTATCTTCCAGATCCATTATTTTATGCTCCGTGTTTTTGTAAATTAATTTTTTGTAAGTATTATATTAAGTTATTTTAGTTTATTTTGAAACGACTCTTAATTTATTAAGTAGTTGTTATATTCTAAACGAACACTCTTCAAGCGCTGTTCTAATTCAGATTCTAGTATTATAATCATGTGGTCTGAGCTTCAGGAAATTTTCGTTTTCTTGAATTTTTCAGAAATATTCGAAAATTTATTCGATTTTTCAGAACCCTGACCTTAAGCTTCTGGATCTTTTACCGGGCGTTCATGTAGAAGCTTCATCACATCGTGTTTTGTAACCACACCCACAACTTTTCCTAGTTCGGCCACCAAGACGGCGGGATTAGCCTCTAGGATATGGGAAACCACTGAAGTTGAAATGGACGGAGCTACGGTTGGGAAAGCTTCTCCCATAATTTCTAAAACTTTCATTCGGGAGACTGATTTTTTCTTCGTTTCAGCCATTAGTTTTACTATAAGATCTTCTGAGATGCTTCCAACCGGAATTCCCCGATCTAAAACAGGAATCTGGGAATAACCATGTTCTTGCATGAGGTTTACAGCATCTTCCACCGAAGCTTCCGGAGAAATATGGATAACAGGAGATTGCATTAGATCCTTTATAATTATCTGCTGCGCTTTATCTACATCTTCAAAGGCTTCGAGAATTTTCCTGACTGTAGAAAGCCTAGGATCGACATCTCCCGATTCAATGCGGGCGATAAGGGGTTGGCTTACTCCCGCCCTTTTGGCCAAATCGCTTTGGGTAAGCCTCAATTCATTTCTCCTTTTTTTTAGATTTTCTGGTGTTGGAAGCTGCATATATATTACTGATAGTAATTATTATATTTAATGTAGTTGGTTAACATTATTTATAGAGGGAATAATTTTCAAAAAAAGTATATATAGTAGGGGTTTTTTAAACAATTTTCATTTTAAGACTTTCTTTTTAAAAATCAGAAAAATTGATTTTTTTCAAAAAGAATTCCTCGTTTTTCAAAATATCCCCCAAGAAAAAGGGTTAGGGAAAGAGCATTCTTTCTTAAAAATCCTCTCTTTTCAGGCGTAAGAAGGACTTTCTATTTCTTTAGATTTTTTAGTTCTCAGTTCTCCTTTTACAGCTTCGTAGTATTTCATGGTATCTGGAGTAACGGAAGGTCCCGTTTCCTGGATTGCTTTAAGAAAATGATCCTGCCGGACTTCCTTGGCTTGAAGATCCTCTCTAAGAGCATATCTTCCGGCTTTTTTACAGATTGCCGCAATATCGGCTCCCGTATACTTATCAGTAAGCTCTACAAGCTTTTCTAAAACCACATCTTTTGCAAGGGCCATCTTTTTGGTGTGCACTTTAAGAATTTCTATTCTTGCAGCGTGGTCCGGAATCGGAACAAGGATAAGCTCGTCAAATCGACCGGGCCGGATAAGAGCCGGATCAATGATATCCGGGCGATTTGTAGCTCCAAGCACAACCACACTTCGCAATTCTTCAAGGCCGTCCATTTCGGAGAGAAGCTGGTTTAAAATCCTTGCTGTGACCTGGGGCTCTCCTGCAGAAATTCCCCGAATTGGGGCAAGAGCATCAAGCTCGTCTAGAAAGATAATTGAAGGAGCTACCTGTCGGGCTCTCATAAAAACTTCTGCAATGCGTTTTTCGGATTCTCCGTACCACTTGGAAAGAAGATCGCTGCCTTTGGCTGTGATAAAGTTGGCCTCAGATTCATGAGCTATAGCTTTTGCAATCAGAGTTTTGCCTGTGCCCGGAGGCCCATAAAGAAGCACTCCTTTTGGAGCCTCCACTCCAATATTCCGGTAAGCTTCAGGATGCTTAAGCGGCCATTCTACAGCTTCCTTGAGCAGACATTTAACTTCCTCTAACCCTCCTACATCCTCCCAGCTGATATCCGGAATTTCGATGAGAATCTCACGGATAGCAGAGGGCTGAACATCTTTCATAGCATTTTCAAAATCCTGCCGGGTTACCCTCAGAGAATCGAGAATGGCTTTTGGAATTTCCTTTTCTTTTAGATTAATCTTGGGCAAAATGCCCCGAAGAGCACTCATTGCAGCTTCCCTACAGAGAGCTGCAATATCGGCTCCTACAAAGCCATAGGTAATCTGGGCAAGCCCTTTAAGATTTATATCTTCTGCAAGGGGCATGCCCCGGGTATGAATCTGAAAAATCTCGAGTCTGCCTTCGGTATCCGGAACTCGAAGCTCAATTTCCCGATCAAACCTGCCCGGCCTCCGAAGCGCCATGTCCAAAGCTTCGGGACGGTTTGTAGCTCCGATTACAATTACGTTTTTTCTTTCTTTTAAACCATCCATAAGGGATAGAAGCTGAGCAACCACCCTGCGCTCAACTTCTCCTGTGACTTCGGCTCTTTTTGGAGCAATAGAATCAATTTCATCCAGAAAAATAATTGCAGGAGCATTTTTTTCGGCTTCATCAAAAATTTCCCGGATCCTTTGTTCGGACTCCCCGTAATACTTGGACATTATTTCTGGCCCGTTGATAGAAATAAAGTAGGCATCGGACTCGTTTGCAACGGCTTTTGCAAGCATAGTTTTTCCAGTTCCTGGAGGACCGTGAAGCAACACTCCTTTGGGAGCATCAATTCCCAGTCTGTCAAAAAGCTCAGGATGTTTAAGGGGCAGCTCAATCATTTCACTGACCTTGGAGATGGCATCCATTATTCCTCCAAGATCTTCGTACATAACAGTCG
>JAQUFK010000119.1 GCA_028684695.1 Methanosarcinaceae archaeon
CCTTTTGCATTTCCCAGCCGCCTTCATCGGCTTTTATCCAGACACTTTTTTTTTCCAAAACCCAAGCCCTCCCTTTTTTTTCGTTCATCCAGATTATTCAAGCATTTTAAGAGCATCAGCCACTGATTTTCCTTCATGCACAATTTCGGTGATTGCCCTTGTAAGTTTTACAGGCGTTTTATGCTGGAAGACGTTTCTTCCAATCGCAACTCCTCTTGCTCCGGCTTCCATTGCCCCGGCAATCATTTCCAGAAAGTCCAAATCACTTTCACTCTTCGGGCCTCCGGCAATGATTACAGGAACTGGGCAGCCCTGTACCACGGTCCTAAAACTGTCCACATCTCCGGTATAAACCGTTTTTACAATATCAGCTCCAAGTTCGGCTCCTATCCTTGCAGCATGAGCTACCTTTTCGGGATCATAAGGATTTGTAATCTTATTTCCCCTTGGGTACATCATAGCAAGGAGAGGCATGCCCCATTCCGTACAGTCCCTTGCAATAGCTCCGAGTTGTTCGAGTTGGGCACTTTCGGTTTTAGAGCCTACATTCACGTGAATTGAAACCGCATCAGCTCCCATTTTTATAACTTCTTCAACCCTGCAAACCTGCACTTTGGCGTTGGGGTCCGGGCTCAGGGAAGAAGAAGCACTTATGTGGACGATCAGCCCTATGTCATGTCCGTATCCTCTGTGCCCGTATTTGACCATACCCTTTTGCATGAGGACAGCATTTGCTCCCCCTTCCGAAACCCGACTTACGGTATCGGTAATGTTGATCAGCCCTTTAATAGGGCCATCGGAAATTCCATGATCCATGGGGATTATGACCATATTTCTGCTGGCCCGGTTCATCAGTCTTTCTATGCGAATTTTTTTTCCAATTTCAGACATTGTACTCCCTCTTTTTCATTCCTGCCTCTGAGCCCAAGCCCAGAGGATCATGTTAATATGTCACATACTAGCACAGTAATTCTATTTAAACATATGCCTCCTTCAGGCATTTCATTTTGTACCAAGTATAGAGAGAAGAAGCTCAGTTTTAGAGATTTCCATAGGGGAAGCTTGCGCTAGATCTAAAAATTGAACTCTGAGGCGGAAAATCCCCTTCCTCGACTCCGAAGGAGACAAGGAAGCGTAGAGTTTTATTGGGCTTAGCGTGAAACTACCCCTGAGCTAAAGCCTCAGAGGATGTACACTGCGGGTTATAAAGGAGATCCACAATAATTAGGATTATGCAAGAAAAAAGCGAGCCAAAAAAAGAATTGGAAAAGGAGAAAAAAATGGAAAAAGGAGTCAAAAGTATGAAAAAAACGGAAACCGAAGCTTTAGGTAAAAATGAAATGAAAAAAGAAGGAGTAGAAGAAGAAAAAGCTGAAAAGGCTAAAACATTAGAAGAAACGGAAGAAAAGGGAAATTTAGAAGAAAAAAGGAATTTAGACCCGATGGAGCCGGAAAAGGAGGAAAAGGAGGAAAATGCTGGCTCGGAAGAACCTAAAGAGGATAAAAGCAAAACTCAAAAAGAAGAAATTCCTCTTTTTTCCATGAGGCGTCGCCTTACGAAGAGTCGGAAAAATAAAATCCTTACCGGAGTTTGCGGAGGGATAGGCGAATACTTTGATATTGATCCCACGCTTGTAAGGCTTGCTTTTGTACTGCTAGCGTTTTTCAACGGGATGGGATTTGTTATATACATAATCCTTGCCGTGATCATGCCTGAAGAAAATTTTGTGGAAATGGGAAAAGAAGGAGTTGAAGGCGAAAGGGAGAGCTTTGGAAAAACAAAAACGGAAGAAAAATCCGACCGCATGAGGTTACTCGGAGCCATTTTCCTGATTACAGGAATCTTTCTTTTCTTGGACAAGTTTCGGGTCTTTGAGCATTTTTGGTGGGTGGACAGATTCTTTTGGCCCGCAGTCTTTACCGCTGCCGGAATCTGGCTGCTTCTCAGAAACAGAGAGTGAAGTTGCCTGCTTTTTAGCGGGTTTTTCACACTCCATTTTCACACTCCAAAAGGCTTCATAAATTTATTCCTTTATCGAATTATTTTGACATTTGCCGCCTTAAAAATAGCATATACTTCCTTGCCCCTTTCAAGTCCTAGAAGCTCGCAGGCTGTAGGAGTTATAACAGCTTTGAGTTCTATTCCGGAAGCTTTGGAATCTGAATATTCAGAAACTTTGGAATCTGGGCAAGCTGGAGCTTTAAAACCCGGAGAGGCTTGCGCTGCTTTTGAAATTGCGCTTAAATCGCTTTTGTTTCCGCTTTCGAGTTTGAGGCTTACGCTTACCAGATGCTCTTTTTTAGTAAGGACTTTTACTTTTCCCTTAAGCATATTCCGAGCCGAGCTTTCAAGAGCTTTTTCGGCCAGAATTATGTCTTCGGGACGGATTGAAAGACTCACTACTTCTCCAGGTTTGCCGGAATCGGCAGAATAAAAAAGCAGGGAAGACTTTGCCTCAGACTCCATTTCAAGCTCAGGCTTTGAAGCTTGCGCCAAGCTTTTTTCTTCCAGCTCAAGTACAGTGAAATTCCCCTCTCTATTTCGGACTCGACCTTTGAGAAGGTTTGTACCCAGAAACTCGGCCACAAAATTTGGAGAAGGGCGCTTGAATACGGCTTCGGGTTCCCCTTCCTGCATGACTTTTCCATTCCTTATAACAAGCACTCGATCGGCCAGAGCCCAGAGGTCGTCAAAGTCATGGGTCACGTGAAGTACAGTGGTGCTATACTCCCTAATCGCATTTTTTAAGATAGCGCGGAGCCTTTCTTTTGTGCGCACATCAAGGGCACTAAAAGGCTCGTCCAAGAGCAAAAGTTTGGGGCGGACGACAAGCCCTCTTGCAAGAGCTGTTCTTTGCTTTTCTCCTCCACTTAAGGTTTTAGGCCTGCGGAAAAGGAGGGGAGAAATTTCAAGAAGGCTTGCAATACGCTCGACTTCGGCTTTAATCCGGGCTTTATCTTTTACTTTTTTCTGAAGAGCATAGGCAATGTTTTCAAAAACCGTCATATGGGGAAAGAGCACGTGATCTTGGTAAACAATACTGATCTGTCTTTTATCAGGCGTAAAAGCCGTAATATCGCAACCTTCAAGAAAGATTCGCCCGGCTTTAGGACTATAAAAGCCTATAATTGTTTCAAGAAGAAGAGACTTTCCACTTCCGGAAGGCCCGATTACGGCCACATAATCTCCTTCTTCTACCCTGAGCCTTATATCATGGAGTTTGAAGCCCCCTACGTTGAGCTCCAAATTCCGAACTTCGAGAAAAGCCATGGCTTGTTCTTGTCCGACCCTCTCTTTTCGATCCAGTGCCCTGCTCTTGAGTCCTTTTTTCTCTAGCTCCTTTTTCCTTAGTGCTCTCATGATTTCTCTCCTTCAAAATGCTCAAAACAAAGGATTGCAAGAAAAGCTATTCCCATGAGCAAAACCCCGCTTGTAATTGCCATTTCAAGGTTTCCGTAAGAGATATTCAGGTACAAGGTGACTGGGAGGACTTCAGTATACATATAAGAGCCTCCGGCAAGGATAAGCACGGCTCCAAAAGCTCCAATGCAGCGGGCAAAAGTTATGACAGCTGAGGCAAAAAGGCCTCCTCGAGCCATAGGAAGAGTCACATTGCGAAAGGTTTCAAAATCCCCGTACCCAAAACTTCGGGAAACCTGTTCATAGCGGCAGTCGATGCCTTCGAAAGTGGAATAAATGACCCGAACCGCATAGGGAAAAGCTACAAAGAACTGAGCCACTCCTATTCCAAGTTTGCTGAAAGGCACTCTTAACCCCAAAGCTTCAAGCCCTGAACCAAGAGGGGTTTGCCCGAAAAGAAGCAGAAGGGAAAGCCCGAGTACGAGTTCTGGAAAGGCCATGGGCAGCCCCAGGATGGAACGGACCAAGCTTTTTCCGGAAAAGTCAAATCGGGAAAGGGAATAAGCTGTGGGAATGGAAAAAAACATGACTGCAAGAGTTGAGATAGAAGCTGTTAGCAAGGAGAGCTTCATAGAATAGAGCATCTCGGCTGAAAGAAGCGCTTTTAAGAGTTCGGAAGGTTTTAAAATAAGTAAAAGGGTCCCTACGGCCAGAAAAAGGAGGCAGGTAAAAAAACAGGCTATGCCCGTAGCTCCTTTCCTGAAGGCAGATTGCTTCACTGCAAATCTCCTCCTTTTGCTCTTTCGGGCAATTTAAATAATGTTTTAGGCCATTTAAACAATCTATTCTTCCTCTTTTTTCCTGTTTTTCTCATATTGGCCCTGCCTTATGCCTTTTTTGGCCATTCTTATTCTTTATTAACTAGGTTCCTTTCTAAATTTTATTCTCTGAGTTTTGAGTTTAGGCACCACAGGGCTTAAAACCCCATTTTTCCCAAGTGGCTGCAGCTTCTTCGCTTGCAATATAGTTGTTGAAAGCCTCTGCAAGTTCAGGCTCTTTCGTATATTCCGAAACCGCAGTTGGGATAGTTTTTATGGTATTTTGTTCAGCAGGGATGGGAATCGTTTCAAGTTTGCCATTGGCTTCTCCCCAATTTACCATATCCTCCCAGATAATGGTAGCATCGGCCTGCTCACTTACGATATAAATCAGAAGCTGGTTTACAGTTGTAGTTCTGACAATTGTGTTCTGCTCAACTTCCGGTAGAATGCCGCAAGTTTCGCAGATTTTTTTGGCAACTTTACCTATTGCAGGCCCTTTTGGGTCTCCAAGCGCCAGTTTTACCCCTGGAGTTGCAAAGTCTTTTAGTTCTTTGATGTTACCTGGGTTTCCTTTAGGAACTGCGATTATAGGAACATGCAGAGTTACATTTTTAACACTTTCATTAAGAAGATAATGTTTTCCCATAGCTGCTTCTGTATAGTAATAGGCTCCTGGGATAAAGACATCGCATTCCTGAGCTGCCAGGATTCCAAAGATTTCAGCACTTCCACCGTAATGAAGTTGAATCTCAGCTCCGGTCTCGTTTTCAAATTCAGAAACCAATTCGTTCATAGGCTTGATAAGCCCAGCTCCAGAGCAGACTGAAAGCGTCTTGCCTTCAAAAGCTTGAGCTGGAGATTCAGAAACAGGATCAGAAGCTGTTTTATCCGCACAGCCCGAGCTTGCCGCCGTAAGCAGCAGCAGAAAAATCAAGGTAAAAGCATAGAGTTTTTTCATCAGAACACCTTCATAAATCGGATCTATAAATCCGAGCTTTACTTTAATAATAGAGTCATCAAGTGTTATGTTTGGTATAACATAACGGTTTATATAGGTTTTTATAATTCAAAACAGAATAAAATATACAAAGGTGTTTTGTACCGCTGAAGCCTTCCTTAAAACCACTCTTCAAGTTTTAATAAGCTTTGTCTGTATCTTTCAAGTTCCTTAGCCCCTTTTTCTCGGGATTGAGCCCCCACTTCAAAGCTTACGTAAGAAGGCAGCACTTTCATTCCCGTATATTCAAAAACGCAATGGGTTATAGGTTTTAAAAGTTCTAAGAGGGCACCGTGAGCCCCTCCTTTTGAGTACCATTCCTCAGAAGCTCCTGTGCTCAGGACAAGCATTGCGGCTTTTCCTTTCAAAAGCCCTTTCTCATAGGCGCTTTTCGTTATAGGATTAAAGGCAAAACCTGGAGCTAAAACCCTATCTAGCCAGCCTTTCATAATTGCAGGCATTGAGCTAAAATAGACCGGAAACTGAAAAATAAGCAGCTCAGCCCATTTTACCTTGTCCATTTCGGTTTTGATATCAGGCGCAAAAGTTTCTGTTTTTGAAGCGTGCATTGCCTCAAGAAAAGGCTTGAAAATCTCGGGATTTTTTCGATTTAGAAAATCTTCGGAATCAAGGACGGCTTTGAATTTCATGGCATACAAATCCGAGATTTTGACATTATGCCCCTCATTTCCAAGGACTGAAAAGGCAGTTTCTTTTAAGGCGGCATTAAAAGATTTGGGTTCCTGATGAGCGTAGATGTAAAGAATTTTCATATTATCCCCCCATATAAGTTGGGCAAAGGATATAAAAAACGCTTTCTCATTCAGAAGGATCCAAAATGACATTAGAATTAGTTTTAAAAAGCTGGGCTCTAGCTGGGCTCTAATTTGAAATATTAAAAAAAGGGAAGAAATAAAAAGCTTTTAGAGGAATTTAGCTTATTATTCTTTGTTAGGAAGCTGCGGGGAACGAACTTCATTCAGCCGTTTTGTAAGAGTTGTAAGTTCCTGTTTTAAAGAATTAACTCTACTTTCCAGATACTCAACTTCAGATTCAGGGGAAGCCCACAGATTTTCGGGGCCAAATCCCCAGAAAGATCCGAATCCGCGCCCTCTTCCACATCCAAAAGCTCGGCCCGGTCCAAAAGCCCGAGCGCTTCTAAAACCTCTTCCAAACCGCGCAAAGGATCCGGCTCCAAAAGCTCTACCCGCTCCTATTCCAGACCCCATTCCTACCCCTTTCGTATAACCTGGAGTGTCACTTCCTGAGCAATAACCCATTCCTCTACCTGTTCTTGGCCCTTCTCCATTGGGGCCTGTTCTATTTCAACCTGGCAATTATATAACTCGCTTTCTTTTTATTATAACTAATTATTCAAAGACATTTTAAGAATTTTCATCAAGCCTTTCGGACCAGAGGAGTCCGGCACTTT
>JAQUFK010000120.1 GCA_028684695.1 Methanosarcinaceae archaeon
GCATAAGCTGGATGTTTCGTTCTATTCAGCCTCTCAAAAATTTCAAGAGCTTGGCTGAGTAGGACCAAAGCTTTTTCGTGCTGCCCGGTTTGATGATAAAGCAGCCCAAGATTATTTAGGATTCGAGCAACTTCAAAATCTGAGGAAAGCTCGTTTTTTGTTAGCTTTTCCCTTAGTTGAAGGGCTTTTACATAGCTATTCTCAGCCTCTTCGCTCAGATCCAGCTCCGAAAGCAAAACCCCATAATTATTGAGGGTTCCGGCAATATAGGAGCGACATCTTGCATTTTCAGGCTCGTCTGAGGCGAGTTTGTCCAGAAGCTTAAGCGCTTGCTCATAATAAGAAAGAGCTTTTTTGTACTTTCCTGTACTCCTGCAAAGAAAAGCTAGCCGATTGAGGATTCGAACACATTCCAAGCTTTCAGGAGCATTCTGCTTTAAGAATTCAAGCATTTCCTCATAAAGGGAAAGGAGCAACTTCCAGGCCGCAACTCTCAGGAATGGATCGCTTCGCTCAAGAAACCAGTCAAAAAATTCTTTTGGAGCATTCCAACCCAGTCTTTTTGCATGGTAAAAAGCTCCTTTAAGGGCTTCTTCCTCTTTGGGCCCAAGGGGCTTTTCTGGCCCAAGTTCTTTTAAGATCGCATCATAATGCTCAAATATTGCTAGGTGTTTAGCTTCTGTCATTTCTTTATGTATCATTAAACCCCTTCAGAAAAAAAACAATTACAAGATTTACAAAATTTAGTTTGTAGTATCTTGCTACAGGCTTTTTTATAGGAGCTTGCAAAATTTCCTATATACTGAAATATTCAGAGGCGATCCTATATTATAGTATCACGTTTTTGAAAAAATAGATTTAGGAAAATTTAATCTCTGTTTTTTTGTTTCAGTTTAAAGTTCATCTTGTTATATTAATTTAGGAATAAAAGCAGGTAAGCTTAAGTACTCTCAAAGCTAATATTCCTTTGCCTTTGGGCAATGTGGAGTTTAAATTGGCTCTGGAATGTTTATTTGAACTCTTTAAACTACTTTTAAAATATCTCTTTATAATTTTTCTGATCAGATTCTAAATGGAAGAATTTCCCTCAACGAATCCAAACCCTGTTTTTCGTATAGGAAAAGAGGGAAAGATTCTTTATTCAAATAGGGCAGGAGAGCTCTTATTACGGGAATGGGATTTGAATAGAGGAGAATATCTACCTTTATCATTTAGAAATTTAGTGCAGAAAGTCTTTTCCAAAAAAAGCCCGGGAAAAGAGGAAATCAAAATAGGAAAGCGTATTTATCTTTTTTCGATTCATCCTTTCTCAAAAGAAGCTTATGCTAATCTTTATGGGTTTGAGATCAGCGGGCAGAAGGAACTTGAAGAAAAACTCCGGAAAAAAGAAAAACAATATGATGTCCTGCACAAAATCGGAAGAATGGGGCTTACTTATGAAAGCCTGCAAGCTTTTATGGATAAAAGTGTAAGATTGGTTGCCCAAACCCTTGAGCTTGAATATTGTAAGATCCTTAAACTTTTGCCTTCCGGAAATTTTCTGCTCAAAGCCGGAGTGGGCTGGAAACCCGGTTATGTGGGAAAATATATCGTTGAAGGGCAGAAAAACTCCCAAGCCGGCTACACGCTGCTTTCTAAGACTCCTGTGCTCGTAGAAGATCTTATGATCGAAAAAAGGTTTTGTGCACCTCCTATTTTACTAGAACATGGGGTTTTTAGCGGCATGAGTGTCCTCATAGGGAGCGTTGAAAAACCTTATGGAGTGCTGGGGGCTCATAGCACAAAAAAAAGGAAGTTTTCTGAGGAGGATGCTTATTTTCTAAGTTCGGTGGCATTTTTAATCGCAGGCGTGATAAAACACCGGCGGATGGAAGAAAAACTCATACAATATCGAGAACATCTCGAAGAACTTGTAAAAGCTAGGACTTCCGAACTTACAAGAACAAATAAACAACTTTCCCTTGAAATTGCAGGCCGAAAAAAGATGGAAAAAGAGCTTCAAAACAACGTGATCTTTCTAGAAACTTTTCTTGATGCCATGCCTTCGCCTGCTTTTTACAGAAACTTAGAATCCGTTTATCAGATCTGCAATGAGATGTTTGCCAGTTTTATCCTAGGGCGCAGCAAAGCCGAAGTTATAGGCAAATCCATGTATGATTTTAAAAAGGAATTTCCAGAAGCAATGCTTCGAACCACAGAATACTATGATCGGCTACTGCTTAAAGCTGGAAAAAGTCAGCCTCATGAGGTGAGGATAAGCTGTGCCGGAGATGGAAAGCTTAGAGATTTTCTTGTTCATAAAGCCCGATTTAAAAGTGTTTCCGGAGAGGTTATCGGAATTGTGGGCGTTTTGCTCGATATTACGGAAAGAAAAAAAGCCGAAAGGGCGCTTTTAGAAGCTGAAAACCTCCGCAAAAAAGAGATTCATCATAGAATTAAAAACAATCTTCAGGTAATCTCTTCACTTCTCAGTCTTCAGGCTGAGCAGTTCCGCGATGAAAAAGTCATTGAGGCTTTTGAGGATAGCCAGCATCGAGTGATCTCAATGTCTTTAATCCACGAGGAACTATATAAAACCGAAGATGCAGAGTCCCTTGATTTTACAGCTTATCTTCAGAAACTGACCCAGGAGCTACTCAAATCTTATAATATCGGAGATAAAGCGATTCAGCTAAAGCTTGAACTTGAAAATGTATTTCTGGAAATGGATACTGCAATTCCTCTTGGAATCATTATCAATGAACTAGTTTCCAATTCCTTAAAACATGCATTTTCCGAAAAGAAAAGTGGAGAAATTAAAGTAAAACTCTGCAGAGAAAAAAACGAAAGTTCCGGGATTGTGTTAATTGTTTCGGATAATGGAAAGGGGTTGGAGGCTGAAATCGATTTTAGGAAAACGTCTTCCCTTGGTTTGCAGCTTGTAACAACGCTTGTGGATCAAATAGAAGGGAAGATTGAGCTTGAAAAGGATCCAGGAACTAAATTTATTATAAGCTTTCGAGAAAGAAAAGAGAAAAGCCAAATGAAAAAATAAAAGATATAAGCAAGGCTTTAAACCTTCGTTTTAATAAAATCTTTATAGTATGTCTCGATATATTATATATCTAAGCTTTAATAATATATTGAAGGGTTGGGGATCTTCAAAGAGCGAGAGTCCTTTAGGTAAATTTTTTCCCGGTATATATTTTGGGATTCTACCTAGGCAGTTGGACCCGCTTTTTCCTTAAAAATTCGTTTGGGAAGGTTCCTAGAAAATATGTCTAAAAATTAAAAGAGGGAATTTAGGGATGAGTTCAAAGCAATCTTTGCTGGGGACAGGGGCTGCAAAAGCTCTGGAGCGGCAGCAGGCTCTTGAGACAATAATCAATCATAGTCCGGTAATGGTTTTTCTCTGGACTGCAGGTGAAGCTTGGCCTGCAGAATATGTCTCAGAAAATGTAACGCAGCTTGGCTACACTGCAGAAGACTTTACAACCGGCAGGATAATGTATGCAAATATCGTGTACTCTGAAGATATCGATAAAGTCCGCACAGGGCTTGCAAGACGATGCGAACAGGGCTATGACGATTTTTTTATGCGGTACAGGGTTTTGACTGGGACCGGGGAAGTTTGCTGGGTGGAGGAAAAAACCTTCATACAGCGCAATGCAAAAGGAGAGGCCACCCATTTTCAAGGGATTATTCTTGATATTGATGCTCAGGTCAAAAATGAAAAAGCATTAAAAGATGCGCTTGAGGGGCAAAAAGCTCTTCTTGAAAAGCAAAAAGCTCTCCTTGAAAGACAGCACGTGCTTGAAACGGTAATCAATAACAGCCCTTTGGTTGTTTTTTTCTGGAAAGCCAAAAAGTACTGGCCCACGCTCTATGTCTCAGAAAATGTCCAGATGTTTGGCTATGCTCCGGAGGATTTTCTCTCAGGCAGGATTCTTTACGGAAAAATAGTACATCCCGAAGACCTGCTTCAGGTTGAACTTGAACTTGAAGAAAACTGTGAGGAAGGAGGAAAAGAGTTTTATCAGGAATACAGGCTTCTAACTGCAACCGGAGAAGTGCGTTGGGTAAAGGAAAAAACCTTTATTCAAAGAGATGAAAATGGAGTTCCGACCCATTTTCAGGGCATTATTGAGGATATGACAGAAAGCAGAAAAACTAAATGAAGAAAGTAATGTAGAATTTAGAAAAGGTATTTTCTTACCCCTACTTCTTTTTTTTTTGAGAAACTAAAGCTTTCAAAATCCAGTAATAGCATTTTCCAGAAGCTTTTTTATCGGAGATTTTCCCTTTGAGTTTGATTGGGCCTTTTTTAGCAAGCTTTCCAGCCGAATCTTCTGGAAGTTCAAATTCTAGCTCGGAAATTCCGCAGTTAGGTGGAACATAATAGAGCAGAGTTATATCTCCTTTTCCGAAAAATTCTGAGATATCTCCAAGCAGGAATTCAAAATTATTTGATTTTCTGGGCAATAAATTCATTCTTTTTACGCTTAGTTCATAGCCTCTGTCAAGAGCTGATTTTTTCATAAAATCGGATTGGAGGTCGTAGATAAAACGGTGTTCCATATCTACTGGAGCAAAATCAAAATCATGCTTGCAAACTTTCTGCTGCCAGTCCGAATTTTCCTGCATGGCATCGATTAAAAGCTGTCCATGCAAAAGTTCATGATAGAGGAGCCCTTCGTTTTCAATTTGTCCGAAGCTTTCCTTTTCATTTAAGCCCAGTTTTTCTGCATTTAGCATCAGATAATTTGTAAAATTAAAAGTTTTTATCTTCTTTTTAACCGTAATTCGGCAATTGTTCCAAGAATAAGCTCCAAGACTATCATATCCCAGTTTTTGAGATTGAGTCCCATCCCAATGGATTACCTGTGTCTTTATTCCCAATCTGACTTTTTCTACCTTACTATCCGGAAAACAGGAACAATCAATCTCTTTAAAAAAAGTTTCTCCTGAAAGGCTTTTGAGCACATCGTCTATTGGATGTGGAAGTATATTTCGAGCTGCAGAATTTAGCAGCCTTTTAGTTATTGCCAGAAAGAGTTTTTTTTCCTCTTCGCTAGGTTCCTGAGGCTTGATGATTTCTCCTGAAACAAGGGAAAAAGGAAATGGAGAGGACATGAAGCTAGCCCTCCTGAAGGGATTATCAAATAGTAATTATAGAGTTTAGGATATAAATATAGTGAAACAAACTTTCTAATTCAGAAAGTTTAAGTGGAACTGGCAAAGCGAGGAGTTTTATATATTCTTAGTGTATATAAAAAGAAGCTCTTAAGAAGCTAAGAATCTTGCTCTCAGGTGATAAAAATGAATAAATCTCTTTTGGGTTTGCTTTTTCTCTCCGAAAAAAGAAAAAATATTCTCCTCCTCCTCCGTGATGGAGAACCCAGAAGCGTCGATACTCTCCGAGAAGCTCTAGGGGAAAGTGAAACCTCCCTTCAGCCCCAGCTTAAGAAACTTAGAGAGAAACACCTTGTGGTAAAGGAAAAAAACCTATACAGTCTTTCGAAAATAGGCAAGGTCATAGTTGAAAAACTGCCTCCCCTTTTAAACACTGTACAGATTTTTGAAAAGAGAGAAGCTTTCTGGGCGGAAAGAGATCTAAAAGCAATTCCGCTTTCCTTTCAAAAACGGATCGGAGAACTTGGAAAATACAGAATTTCCGAGCCTGATTCCTGTAACCATTTTAAGCTTATTCCGGAATTTCCTTCTTATTTAAAAAATTCAAGAGAAATTATGATTTTTTTATCTTATTTTCATCCTCTTTTGCCTGCTCATTTCCTAAAGCATGCCCAGAAGAGCAGGAAAATCACTCTTATTGTAAATGAAAAGGTTATGGAAAGGTCGATTTCAGATTTCAGGGCTGAAACCGAAGCTTTTTTGGGGCTTGAGAATACTAAAATCTATCTCTGTAAAGAGCCTGGAGCAATACCTTCTATTCTTACTACGGACTTTTTTATGGCAATCGCTTTTTTTCCAAAAACCGACCGCTTTGATCGCACCTACGTGCTCAGTTTTGATAAAAGTGCCCTTTGCTGGGGAAAAGAGCTCTTCGAGTATTATAAATCAAATTCGGAAGAAATAGCTATCCTTCCCGAAAAGCTCTAAGCTGCAGGTTTTTAGGCCAATTTTTGTTTTATTTTGAGAGTTCTTCTTCCACTTCTTCAGCTCCTGCCTCAAGTTCGAGCCCCTGTTGCGGGTCTAATCTTAAAAGCAGGGCCTGAAACTCCCCTACATGTGTCTTTTCTTCTTTTGCAATATCCAAAAGAATGGTTTTTATATCTGCATCCTTGGTCAGTTCCGCCATCTGTTCATAAAGGTTTACGGCATCCAGTTCGGCTATGATTCCGGCTCGCAGGATCTGCTTGTCAAGCTCTTCTTCCGGTACCTTCTCAAGCTTAATTGGAATTTTTGATAACAAGAAATTTCCCCCCTATCCTTATAGGATACCCCTTTGTGAACTGCCACGAAGCTAAAGACTTCGTAGCTTCCTCCGACCGATTCCCAAGGGAACCTGATATCACAATCCATACCTAACGGGAAAGGCAACGAATTGTGGGACCCACTTTACGAAGACCCCTAT
>JAQUFK010000121.1 GCA_028684695.1 Methanosarcinaceae archaeon
GTAAATATCAGTGGCCGTCCTCGGCTCTTCCGATTCAAAGGAGTAATCAATCCTTTGGGCCAACTCCGAGATTTTTTTCATGTGCACAGGCTCAAGGGTCATGGCTGGAAGATACTTTGAGGAGTGATATATACTTATTGAGCTCTAAATTCAGGCTGGATTTAGGAGCTTCCCTATAAATGCTGAGAAGCGGAAGAGAATCCCAAAAAATAGAATCGCAAAAAGAATATAATACTAAAGAAATCGAGGATATGGATAAAAAACTTGGATGCTAAAAACACAAATATACTGATAACACAATTAAAAATTACAGAATATTAAGCCTATTCGGGGGAAAAGGCCAGGGATTATACGACCAAACGCCTCACATCAGAACAAGCTTTGGAATTTCTTGAAAAGGGCTGGAAAAAGGCTGATTTGCATGTACATACTTCCTGTTCCTTTGACGTTTTGCCGGCCCCGGAACTGAGTCCTGAAGCCCTTTATAAAAAAGGACTGGATTTGGGGCTTGATTTCATTACGTTTACGGATCATGACACAATGGAAGCTTATGAGCTTCTGGGGCTTGAGAGGGAAAAGCTTGTTCCGGGCGTGGAGCTTACAATCCGAGACTTAGAAAGCGCAGGGCATACAATACATATAAATGTTTATGAGCTTGACTTTGAAGAATTTGAGGAGCTTAAGGAGCTTGTGAAGATTGAGCCCAAGCTTTTAAGCGTAATAAAATATCTGAAAAAACACAAGTTGCCCTATATCTACAACCATCCCCTCTGGTTTGAGTTTCACGAAGAAGCTGAGCCTTCAAAAGTTCCGGAACTTGCAAAACACTTTTCTGTGCTTGAGTATAACATGCACGAGTTGAAGCTAAAAAATGAAATGATTGTAGCTCTTGCAGAAAGACTTGGAAAAGGAATTGCAGCGAGTACGGATGCCCATACTGGCAAATTCGGGCAGGCCTATACTCTTGCAAAAGGAGCAAATTTTAGAGAGTTTTTTAGAAATATTGAGAAAGGCCAAAACTTCATAGTTCCAGAAGACCTAACCCGGAAATTTTTGATTGAGGAGATGAATACCTGGCTCGACCTAACCTTTGAAAAAAGCCAGCAGGACCGGGAAGCTAAAGCCTTTTTATCAGGGATAAAACCTGTAGACGCCGTGGTAAAATTATCAAGGAGCAACCTGCTTTCCTGCTTTCCCAGCCTTAACAGGAAAACTATGGAACTATTTTCTCTGCTTGCAAACTCTGGAATTCCGGCTGCTTTCTACCTGCACTTGGAAAAAGTAATGGCAAAGCAAATCGCAAGAGAAATTCGAGATCAAAAGCCGAAATAAAGCTCTTTTGTTTTCAAGGGTTTACACTAAAGAAGGAGATAAAACCAGCTGGTATAACCAATATATTTATATAGAAAAAAAGAATTCTATGATAGAGTAAATCAATTAAAGTTGCATTAAGGTTTGCTTGCCATTGTAAAATCTTAGCAACTCTTAATAATGATTGGTCCAACCATTCATTACCTCCTTTTATTTTATAATATTTTTTGAGCCTGAAAAAATATTAGTGGAAAAGCTCAATAAGCTGTTCTGGATTTTCAAGCACGTTTATGCCTTGCAGCTTTTTTACGGTTTCCACATTTCGGCGATCCACATCCCGGATAAGAACTTCAACTGGACCTCCCTTTATTGCAAAATGGGGACAGACTTCCTTGCAAAGCCCGCAACCCCTACATTTTAAAAGGTCTATCTGGGCCGTCAGTCCGTTTTTTTCTTCGATTGCTCCATTGGGACAAAGCTTGCGGGGAGGGCAGCTTTCACAATGCCTGCAAAGTCCTCGGTCGATGCTATAGGGCAGCTCAGAAACAATCGAGCCCTCAATATCTACGGGCACGATATAGACCGGAACTCGCCCTTTTACGGCTTGGGCAACGGCATTCGTTACAAGGGAATCTGCAATTCCGTAGGCTATTTTCGAGACCGTATTTGAGGTTGCGGGAGTGACTAGAAGGGCATCGTATTTTTCGAGCAAAAAACGACCCACTTTTGGAGAACTCGAACCCTGTTCGCTTTCCAGAAAGATTTCTTCCAGATAATCTCCTCCCGAAAGCTTTACCAGTTTTTGCTCAAGGCCATACATTCGAAGCACTTCTTCTGCGGCTCTGGAAACATAAGTGTTTACCGCAAGGGAAGGGAAAGCTCCTTTAAGCTTTTTGAAAACATCATAACTCCGGGTCAAAAAATGCCCGGCCCCCGTAATTCCCCATGCAATTCTCTGAAAACTCATAAAAATGCCTCCTGTCCTCATAAAAATATTAGGTCAACAATATTATTTTACTACTAAAAATCACTCAAAGTCGAGCACATTATAAAGGAGATTTATAGCCTCCTTTTCCTTTTCGCCCCCGCATTTCCGAACTAGTTCCTCGTAATGTCGGATCCAACCTACATATTTTTCATCTCCCGTAAGCTGGTAACGGGTAGCGTGCACCGTAGCTTCAAGGACGGCATTAAAGCCTCTGTTAGGGCCTGGAGTTGCTTTTCTATTTTCGGCTCGAAAACCAGCCTGAAGGGGAAGAAGCTCGGCAAGGAGAGCCCGACCTGTTGTTTTGCACCCAACACAGCGAAACGCAACCCAGGAAAGAGCCGCTTTTAGCACAGGAAAATTACGCCCGTCTAGCTTCAGAAAATCAAACTCGGAAAGCTCAAGCTTTGAGAAAGTGGCCCTGACTAGGAGCAAAGGGTCATAGACTACGTTTGCGACGAGAACCCCTTCCTTAAATACATTTTCTCCGGTCTGGCTGCCTTTAAAGATTCGAACAAAGGTTGTTCCATTTTTCTGTATAATTCCAATAGGAGCTGCGTTTGGAGTCTCAAACCCTGTACTTACGATAGTTTCACAGATTTCTGGCAGAATCCCATATTCGGAAATATCAAAATCCGCTTTAAAGAAAAATTTAGATTCCTTAGATCCGCATAAATTATTCAATTCACTCAAAAACGAAGCCCTCCAAGTAAAGCTATAAACAAAGCTGCAATAATGATGTCTGCAGTAGAGCCTGGATTTATTCTTTTTTCAAGAAGTTCAGAATCAAACTCTCGAAGAGCAGGGAGCAGAGCTTCAAAATCCCTTTTTCCAGCCCTTTGGGCGGCAGTAATAGGGGCAATTGAAGAAAGATTAGAATTTAATAAATTAGAATTTAAGCTTGAATCCAACCCAGCTACTGAAAGCTTCTCTTTTTTTTCCCAAGTAGAAAGGAGCAAGCGAGCCTGGGAAGAGACCCTGTCTGCGGTTTCGGCGTCGAACTTGGTCTGGATAAAGCTGTCCCTGTATCTGGAAAGCAAACTTAGAAAAGTATAGACCACAGCTTCATTTATCCCGGTTCCAGAATCTGCTCTTTGAAATATCGGCTGGGATTTGGAATCAAAATTTCCATTGCGAGCCTGCAGAAAGGCAAGCACGAGCTTTGCGCCTTCAAAACAGCGCCCAAAGCCCGTAGTCCATTCGTTTGCGAGCAGATCGTAGCCTTTTGAAAGCTCCATAAGGGAATAGAGACTTACTTTATTTTCCCGAAGTTTAGCAGTTGAGTCAGCCTTTTCCAGATCAAATTCCTCAACGTGCTTTACCCTGACTCCTCCTGCTGCAAAAGCCCTATAAAACTCCACAGCATCTTCTGAATCCGTTGCTTGGACCAAACTGGAGGCGGAGGAGGCCAAAGCTTCAAAATCTTTTGTTTCTATCAACCCAGATTCAGAAAACTTAGATAAGCCAAAAATTTTGGGATTTCCTTTCTCTTCAAGGAGTTTTCCTGCAGCCATTGCCAGGGGAATGAGCAGGAGAAAAGCTCCGAAATGGGTATTTCCCCCTTTCTGCCAGTTAGTGCTTTCGGAAACCGCCTGTCTTAATAAAGTTCCGATTCCTTTTCTACTCTTTGCGGCTTTTTCAAGGACCGGATAGACTCCTACGGCTGAAGCCAGGAAATGCTCGTAGCAGGTATCGGGATAATCATGATCCCGGTCAACGTTTCCTGGTTTTGGGGAAGCTGAAACCTCAAGAAGCATAGCAAGTTGGGCGAAACGAGCAATGCGGGCTGAAAGTTCATTTTCAAGATTCATTTACGGGAACCTTTGCATGATCCAAGACATATTCTGCAAGTTCGCGTTTGAGTTTCATATACTCTGAATCGGAAAGATCAAGGGCATTTAAAGCTCCGTCCCGGATCCAGCAGGGTTTGCTGACTTTACAACACCAGACTAAACTTCCAAAACAGGTATCTTTTCCAAATTCAAGCAGGGTGCCTTTTGCAAAATCCAGTTTTGTGCGGGCAAACTCTTCAGCGGTATAACCTAGTTTTTGAAACTTTGCGTGTACAGGACAAGGTTTTACAGGCAGGCAGCAAAAGGCAAGACCTCGGAAATCCCCGCTACTGCAAACATGCTTGGGAGCATTATACCAGCCAATAGCTTGCTGATAGGAGCTGACGCTTTTTACAAGGTCAGGGATAAGGTCGGGATCATTTTGAGCTCCTCGAGCAACTGAAACCATATCTGCTCCCCAGGAAAAAGCCTCTTTTGCTCCGGCAAAAGTTCGGATGGAATTGTTAGCTATGAGAAAGAGCCTTGTTGAATCTCGATAGGTGAGAATCGCCTCAAGATCGGGCCCATCAAAACCTTCATGCATAGCGTCAAGATGGATTATATCAGCCCCTGCCCTATCTATGGCTCTGGCAAGTTTGATGTCATCTACAACATTGGCTCGGACTTTGACTGAGAGTACAACTCCTGTCTCCTTTATGGCTCGAATCCATTCCATAAGTTTTGGAAGGTCGGAGAGGAGGGCTTCTCCAAGGCCGGCTTCAAGCATCTCAGGCTGCCTACAATGCGCATTTAGCTCCAAGATTGCTCCTTCTTTCTTTACCACTTTTGCAGCCTCGATCAAAGGAGCAAGCGTTGCGCTCCGGACGTTGACTGCAACAGCGCTTTTGGAATTTACACTCCGGATTTCTTTTTGAATAACCTCTAGGGGAGATTCCCTGCAAAGAAACTCTTTTCTACCCCGGGCCACAAGAGCGGAGGCGACCTTGAAGGAAGCTTCGTCCATATTAAACGCCCCAAGCACTACAAGCCCAGCATCACTTGCGTATTTTCTGGCAAACTCACTATCCACTATCCCTGCCATTGGAGCTAGGGCAAGGGGGTTCTTAAAAGAGACGTAGCCTACGTGCAGCTCGAATAAATTATCACTCATGTTTTACCTCTAAAACAAGCCTGAAATAGTTTGTATGTGAATTAATTGAATAAATGAATTAATTGGATAAAACTAAAGACTTCTAATCCCAAGCTTTTTTGAACAATAAGCAGGAATTTCTCTTTCCCTGATTAGGGACACAAGGCATAATATATTAATATTTGGACAAAGCTTGGATTTTAAAACATTATAAATAAGGATAGAAGTATAGAAGAATTATTGCGTTATATTATCTCTTCGAGGACTTCAAAACAGCAAAAATATATATATCATAGAAGAGCTTTGCAGCTCAAAGAGAAATCTCAGCTGCGAGAGAGATTGGACGGCTGCCGGACCAATTGGTCTGAGGAAAGTCTCCCCTCCAATCCAGACACACGAACACCTGTAAAGGGTGTCGGGTGAGAACCCGGGCTCTGGCACAGAAACGATACCGTCCCGTGCTAATGCGATGAGGCCGAAAAGCCGAGGTCGTGCGGGAATGCGGATGAAACGGTGAATCCTCGTGGGTGCAAGTTGGGAAAGGGGTTTTAAGTTGTCTGGATCAGCCCCTTTCAGCTTGATACGCTTAGCCGAATGCCGTCCCTGCAAGTGCCTTTAAAGGTCGTCTCCTCATGAGAAAGTGAGCCAAGATTTTTGCAGGAACAGAAGGGAGCTTACGGATCTCACTCGCAGAAATTACTCTATATTATTCCATACTTCTTTTTTATTTATGCTTACCCGAGCTTGAAATTTAGCAAAGCCCAACGCAGAAAAGCCTTATAATCCATATTGAAATCCACAACCTCAAGGTATTTGTCCAAAAGCTTTTCGTTTGAGGTAAAGAGCCTGAAAGATTTATCTGGGAAGCGGTGCATCATTTTTGAAAAAATACGAGAGTACTTAAGGTGGGATCCAAATTCGGCTTTGCAGAGCTTTTCGTATTTTTTGAGCTCATTTGCCCTTTTTGAACTGTTTAGAGCTTCTTTTTGGCAAACTTCAGCAAGCGTTTCTGCAGCAAGCTGCCCTGTGCGAATGGCATAGGCAAGCCCTTCTCCTGAAAAGGCATCTACAAACCCACCTGCATCTCCGCTCAGTAGCACTCTTGAGCCTGTAACCTTGCGCTTGAGCCCTCCCCAGGGAATTTTGTGTCCATGCAGCTTGTATTCGCCGGTAAACCCGTTTTTTTTCAGAAAATCGAGCAGAACTTGTTTAGGGTGAGGAAGGGCTTTAACAAAGCCTCCTATTCCTACGGAATAATACGTTTTATGAGGAAAAACCCAGCCATAT
>JAQUFK010000122.1 GCA_028684695.1 Methanosarcinaceae archaeon
ATCCCAGGGGCGGCCCGTTGGAAAGCCCTTTGGCTTGGTTCTTTTCCAGTTTCACTGGAAATCCCACAAATTTTCAATTTGTGTGATAGCACAAAGGAGTTATTTAAACATTGAAGTAATATGATATATGATATAAAATATCGATACTAAACGCAAAATTGTAGTCTTGACGCATTCATCCCATGAAATGAAGATTTCATGGGTTTTCTGCTGCGATCTTATAAGCATGCCTAAATCATGCCTGCTTGTAAAAGATATTAAGACTGGCTGAAGCTAAAATAGAGAATTAGCCGAATACTTTTTCTTTTATTTAGAGTACTCTTGGGACTGAGAGGCAAAAACTTAAATTACACCAATATTTCCAATTCATGATAATATTTTTATATAAATGAATCTGTGACTATAGGAGAATAAAGCTTATTATGTTCTTGAAATACAAACATAAAATAATAATGCCCGAGGCTTCTTGTTAATAATCCAGCCAACTCTGTCCCGGCTTACATAAACCTTTGGAGTGTCACATGAATATTAAAAAAGTGGATCCTATTGCCCTTGTGCTCCTATGTGCACTTGCAGTTATTTTCGGGATTATTTGCGGAGCTACGATTTTTAAGTACTCCAACGAAGAGGTCCTGGTTGGAAATGTGGAAGAACTCAGTTTTTCCGAAAATCTCCTTAATAATGAAATGAAAGTAATAATTGAAAAGATTAATACCACATATCCCGGAAGTGTTAAATGCGGCAACGGAAAAGTCGTTTTACTCGGAGACAAAGCAATTGATGAATTTGATACCCTCTCCGTTGAAAACGGAGTAGAAATGAATTGGGAATTTGTTCCTGTCCCAGCCGGAGCTGCTGTCTTTATTCAGGATGTACAGGATGTGAATTCTCAGCCTTCTGAAAGCTATGTCTGCTCTCAAAAAGAGAAAGGGCTTCTTATCAGATATGAAGAACTTGATCAATTACTAAAAGGCGATCCAGAAACCCTTCAATCGTTCCGGAAAATCTTATATGAAAGCGGGTGGAATTTCAGTGAGTGGAACAAAAGCGAAACTTCCACAAAATTTAAAGAAAAGGAGTTTAACAAAAGCTAAAGGGTCTAGAATCAATTAAAAACTTTGTTTAATAAGTTTCCCCCATCAGTGTGATTTTTTATAGGATGGATAAAAATGGATAAAAAGGACGCAATATACACAGTTACCCTGGCAGTTTCGCTTTTTTCCCTTTCTTTGCTGCTTTTTTCCCAGGGAATTACCAACCTTTCTGTATCCATTAGAGATGAAAACCCCTTTGCAGTTTCAGTTCCCACTCTGTTTTCAATGAACCACGTTCTTATTATGCTTTTTTTTACAGCTCTGGCTTCCCACAGTTTAACTATTCTGGGGCGGGACTTCTTCTTTCCAAAAGAAAGTCTAAATCCCACAGAGCGGGGTAAAGGTGTTAAAACTTCGATTTCGTCCAGTGAGGCCCAAAAGGCCTCGCAAAAAGCTCAATTTCAGGTTCCGGCCTCAAAATCCTCGCTTGCAGACACTCAGGCTTTAGCTCCCATGCCGGGAGCTTCTCCTCTTTCAAGCTCCGAACTTTCAAGCCCTCCAAGTCCTATTCTTAGAACCTCAAACCCTCCAACTCCAGAAACAGTATCTGAAACCTCTCGCTTTGCAGCAAAATCCACAAGGTTTCAATCAGAACCTCCCAAAACAAGAAGGGGGAGAAGCGGCGAGCTTGGCTCCTCTATCTTAGAAAAACCGAATCCCTCAAATCCAGACTTTGACAAGCTCGAACATAAAAAGAAAGTAGCTCTTGAAATCCTGCAAGGAGATGAAAAAACCCTTTTTGCCATAATCTCTGAAAAAGAAGAAATCCTCCAGAGCGAGCTTGTTCTAGAATCCGGATTTTCAAAGGTGAAGGTCAGCAGAGTTCTGCAAAAGCTTGAAAGAAAATCCCTTATTAAAAGAAAGCCCTTTGGAAATACAAATAAAGTTATGCTGGCAAAGTGAACTCCAGATCAATCCTGCGTCCGGTTTTACTTTCCCTCTGTAAATACAACTTCTACTCTTTCTACATCCCAGAGAGCCTCAAGTTTTTCTACGATCTCCTCTTTAATGGCTTTTGCAAACTGGTGATCTAAAGGCAGATCCACAACAACTCTGACCACGCCGTCTTCTATTGAGCTTTTAAGGACAAGGTCAGTTCGGATTATATCAAGCCCTGTAAGTGGATTCATAACGTGCTTGAGCCTCCTTTTTACCACATCCGAGCTTGTAGGCTCCTTTTCGGTCACAAGCCCGTGCCGTTCTTCGTAGTCGCGGATTGCCGAGCGTAAACCTTCAACTGCAAGCACGGAACAGTGAGCTTTTATGGGAGGAAGCCCTCCAAGTTCTTCTGAGGCTTGCTTCCACGTAATCTGTTTTGCAGCTTTGAGGCTTTTCCCCTTTGCAAGTTCGGTAATAACTGAGCCTGTGGCAATATTTGAAGCGCAACCGTACGATTCAAACTTCACATCTTTAATAGTCTGGCTTTCAGGGTCGACTTTGAGGTAAACCGCTACCATATCTCCACAGGCAGGGCTTCCTTCCACGCCTTTTCCATCCGGATCCTTTATTTTACCCACATTTCTTGGATGCCGAAAATGTTCCAGAACTTTTTCACTGTATGGAAATTTCATCTTCTTTGCTTCCTCCTTTCTCATTTTTTACTCAGAGGGCTAATTTCCCTGAGGCGGCAGACTACTTCTTTTATATTATCAACTACAGCCTCCGCATCCTCCATCTGATTAAAACGTCCAAATGAAAAACGCACCGAACCGTGAGCCCTTTCGTGATCTCCTCCAATTCCCAAAAGCACATGGCTTGCTTGAAGAGAACGAGAAAAACAGGCTGAGCCCGTGCTCACTGAAAATCCCCTCATATCAAGGTGTAAGGTAATCGATTCTCCCTCTACGTAATGGAAACTCAGGTTAGCGTTTTGGGGCAAACGGGCATTTTTACAGCCGTTTAAACTCACGTCTGGAATTTCGGCAAGAGTGCGCGCAATCACTCGATCCTGCATGTCTTTAAGTCGGCGCGTCTCTTCAGGCTTTACCAGCTCTACGGCTTTTGCAAAACCTACGGCTCCCGGAATATTTTCAACTCCTGCCCGCCGGTTTTTTTCCTGAAAACCTCCGTCCATAAATTTCTGCAGGGGCGTTTCTTCCCGGACAAAAAGGCCTCCTATTCCTCTCGGACCGTGAAGAGTATGCGCAGCAAGAGTTACTAAGTCTACAGGTAGTTTTCCCATGTCCAGAGGCAGCCGGGTAAAGCTGTGAGTAGCATCAGTATGTAAAAGAACGCCCTTTTCCTCGCAGATTTCGGAGAGCACCGAAAGCTCCTGTACAGTTCCTATCTCCTGGTTTGCCTGCTGTACGGAAACCAGAGCCGTTTCTTCTCTTATGGCTTTTCGAAGGGTTTCAGGCTCCAGCCTGCCTTTGGAATCCACGTCCAGAAAAGTTAGCTCAAAGCCTTGTTTTTCAAGGGCTTTGGCCGTGTTTAGAACTGGAAAATCTTCGATCCTCGATACGAGAATGTGCCTTTTCTTTTTGCTTTTAAGAGCCAAAGCCACGCCTTTAAGCGCCATATTGCTCGATTCTGTAGCTCCGGAAGTGAATATGAGTTCTCCAGGCTCCGCCCCTAGTTTTTTGGCTAGATTTTCCCTAGCTTTCTCAAGCCCTTCTTTGGCCTCAATTCCCATCGAATACCCAAATTCGGAAGTGGCCACTGCATAAGTTTCAAAAAAATAAGGTTTCATAGCCTCAAGCACCCGTTCGTCTAGCCGGGTGCAGGCACTGTTGTCAAGATAGACTCCCTTCTCTTGCATTTTAATCCCCTCAGGTTCAGATAAAAAGTGTGAGGCTTGCACCTTTTGCCTCCTGGATATAAGTGCCTACAGCTCCCCAAGTGTCAATCCACTCTGTTCGGAGTTCTTCTTTTTTAATTCCCATGATTTCCATGGTCATCTCGCAGGCAATGATCTTTCCTCCAAGTTCTTTATAATCGCTCATAAGTTTTTCAAGCGAGGCAACGTTTGCCTTTTTCATCCTGTTCCCAACCATTTTTTTCCCGAGCCCCAGCATGTGCATTTTGGAAAGAGGCCCCTTTTCAAGTTCTCCTTTTTTAAGTCGTAAAAGCCCCCAGAAAGTAAAATAAATGGAAGCTTCCATTCCCATTGCCAGAGCTCCGTTGCCTATTATAAGCGCACTATAAAATTTATCCATGTCCCCACTGTGAAGGATTAAAACCGCTTTTTCAGATTTATATTCCTTTTCAGGCATTTTCCCTCGACTCCCGGAGCTTAACTCTCCCCTTGACGCTCCGGCTTTACCCAGCTATTCTCAGCCTTTCATCGGCCTTCTCAATCAATTTTTTCAGCGCCTAATCTTTATTTCCCACTCTTTTCCAGCCTCTTTATCTTCAATTCCCAAAACCTCAAGCCCTAGGGCTTCGCAAGCCATTGGAATTTCCTTTTTGGAAGCTGGATGCGTCCCCTTTATCAGCACAAGGTCTCCGGGGGAGGCTTTTTTAAGGGCTTTTCTACACTCCACAAGCGGTACCGGGCAAGTCTCTCCCCGAACATCGATTTCTACTTCTGTCAATTCCTTATCCCCCTCTTCAAAGGGCTTTTTTCAACTTTTCAGCCATATTCTCTAAGTCGGTTCTATCCGTTTCAGTCCAGACCACGGATTTGATTCCTCGGCCCCCATCTCCTTTTTTTCGCGGGATCACATGTACGTGTACGTGGGGCACCTCCTGCCCTGCAACTTCTCCATTGTTGATTCCTATGTTTGAGCCTTCGGCTGAAAAAGCCTTTTCTAGAGCAAGCGTTATTTTTCTGGCAGCTTCAAAAAGGGCTGCCACATCTTCAGCTCCAAGCTCTGTAAAACTTTCAAAATGCTTTTTTGGGGCTATGAGGGTGTGGCCTTCACTTGCCGGATTGATGTCAAGAAAGGCAAAAATAGAGGCATCTTCGTATACCTTATAAGAAGCCAATTCCCCTGATATAAGTCTGCAAAAGAGGCAGTCTTCTCTCATGAATTCCCCCCTATTCTTTTTACGGGGCTGGCTTATATTAGGATTCTGTTTTCAGTTTTTTATTCCCTGATCCAGGATCTCTCCTTTCCTTTTCAGGCCTAGGTTTAAGTTAAATAAATACAAATTTATACTGCTTCCTTTTTTATAATATGGCTGTTTACCCGCTAACTCTCACCCTTGTCTCGTTTACAATTTAAAGTACAGGCCCGCAATTCAAAAATGGAGGTAAAGGAGTATTATCCCGGAAATTCATCCGGCCGCAATTCCCTATATGGCGGCTCTTATTTTTTCTGCGCTTGTTTCCCTATTCCTTGGATACAAAGCCTATCAGACATTTGATTACCGGAGGGTTCCTTTTGCAAAATATTTCATTTTTCTTATGCTCTGCATGGCCTGGTGGACGATTTTTTATGCAGGGGAAATCGGATTTTCCAATCTGGAAAATAAGTTTTTATGCACCCTTTTATCCTATCCCGGAAATTCTTTTCTTCCAACAATGTGGTTCTTATTTGCGGCTGAATATTGCAATATAGGTCGGAAATTTATACGGAAATACGAAAAACTCTTTTTTGCAATCTCTTTGCTGGACCTGCTGGCTCTTTATAGCAATAGCTGGCACTGGCTTTTCTACCGCAGCCTCAGTATCGAGATTTTTGAGCAAATGCCTCTTCTCGTTCTGGAACATGGCTCTTTATTCTGGCTTTTGTATGGCTACTTTTCTCTCTTATCCCTCCTCGGAATTTCCTTTTTTCTGAGTAGATTTCTTCTTTCAAAAGCTGGAGCCCGGCTTCAGCTTGGAGTTTTGGCCCTGGGAGCGCTTCTCCCACTTTGCGGAAATTTTCTCTACATTTTCGATATCGGCCCTTTTGCTTTCATTGACCCGACTGCTTTTTCCTTTGCGTTTGGAGGATTTCTCTTTTTCGGGGTAACTCGTAAACAGGCGTTTTTGAATCTGGTTCCAGTTGCCCGGGAAAATGCCGTTGAGACCATGAAAGAAGGTTATATTGTACTGGATGAAAAGGGTTTGATTGTGGATATCAATTCTGCAGCTCTTAGGCTTTTTGAAATTAGCAGGAAAGCTGCGCTTGGAAATAAATTGCAGGATATTTTAGAGGAAAAAATCCCCTCTCTTTCCAAGTCCAACCCTACAATTCCTTCCACCTTTCCACTATTAGGAATATTTTCAATAAAAAAAGCTTCCAAGCTAAATTATTATAGTCTGAGGATCTCTCCGCTCCGCTTTGAGGGCTGGACAAGAGGAAATCTTGTCCTAATTCATGATGTTACAGAAAGCCAGCGTTATGGGGAGGCTCTTAGGCAGGCGAATGCAAAAATAAAGCTTATGAGCAGTATCACTCGCCATGATATCCTGAACCAGATAAATGTGCTC
>JAQUFK010000123.1 GCA_028684695.1 Methanosarcinaceae archaeon
TCCAGCGCCCAATTATAGGTGAACCTACAAGCCCCAATATGCTTTAAGAACAATTCTTCTTGCTCTTTATTTGGATACAGCCTGAACTTGGAGGCTTTCAACATACAACATACAATTAAGATTAACATTATTTATAATTAATGTTAAAAGTATAATTGATGAAATATGAAAGACAGCATCTCATAGTCTCCTTCACTTAACTGACTCTGATAGGTGTTTTTAAGGTCATTGACTACTTCTTCCACAACCCTCTTATCAATACGCGTTTTGTCTCTCGTAAGAGCTGTAACCGCTGAATCCCTGATAATCCGAATATATTCCCTTAAAACACCTCCACTCATGTCGATAATATACTCCAAAGCCTTGGATTCAAAGAGCTTGAGATTCTCCTCTCCTACCCTTCTAGCAACAATTTCCTCCATAAATTGCCAGCCAGAAGATTTCAGGTCCACACTGCCGTCCCGGTTGTGGACCTTAATGTTGGAATACAGTATATTGTCACTGAAATTGAAAAACATATGGAAAATGAAAGAAGAGAAATAAAAGAAAAAATGCCAGACAAAACTAAAAATAAAAAGGAAAATATAAAAAAAGAGAGGCTCTGAAAAACTCAGGAAGCCTTTATGTTCATATTAATTGCAACTTCTGCAATATCGGCACTATACTCAGCAACTCGCCTCAGGCTTTCTAGAATCATACTGAGCTCTATTTTATCAGCTCCTGCCCAGTCCCCAGATTCAAGGGTAAGCCCAAACTGCGAAACTTTTTTGGCTTCCACGACAATATCATTTATTGCCTGCAGATCGGCTTGTTTTATTGAGTAAATGGAACTTTCAAAAACCTGCCTAGAAAGTTCGGCTAGCCTGAAGATGGAATCATCTTTTTTAATTCCATTTTCCATTTTTAGGACGTTTTTGGCAATCCTAACCGCATGATCCCCCACACGTTCAATGCTTTTTGTGATAAGCCGATAACCTAGACAATCCCTCGGATGCCCTATTCCGATTTTTTCAGAAAGTTCAATGTCCTCGATAGAAGCTTTGAGTTGCCGGACCGAAAGCAAGTAAAAACGATCCACATCGTCGTCTCTTTGGACAACGTCTTCGGCAATTTCAAGGTTGTGGTCCCGAAGAGCACTCATCGAGTCTTCTAACATTGAAAGCACAAGCCCATACATATTCTTAATAACCCGGTCCAGAGGCAAATCGTTATAGTTTAGAAGACATTGAAAAACCAGTTCATTTCTAGACTCTTCTACAAGCTCGAGTCCTATCAATTTCTGGCGTACGGAATCTTTGATGAATTTTCGATCGTAAGCGCTAAAACCTTTCTTTGTAGTCAGCCTTATGACGTCGTACCCTACAAGATAATGAGAAATGAGGATTCTGAGATTGTTTTCCGCGCTCTCGGAATGAACATACTCAATCGTGGTCTTAAGAAGAGAGTGTTCTCTTGAAGCTGCACTCGAAGCCACAAGCAAGGTTTTGTTGGGCATAGGAGAAAGAGTAAGGGTGTCCCCTGCGGAAAGCCCGATATCCCGAACCCACTTTATGGGCAGGGACACGATATAAGTAGAATTACCTGTAAACTGAACTTTTCTTTTGTCCTTGGTAATGAGGAAGCCCCCTATGAGATTACAGGGCATCTATATAGAATTGTGATATATAAAAGTATCTAATGAGTGGAAAAAAGGCTATAGAGATGAAAAATCTCTAAGCATTTTAAGTTAAGCCATTCCAAGTTCAAAGCCCGAAAAGAAGATGTAAAAAGGAAAACTGAAAAAACTAAATTAAAAAGGAAAGATTAAAAAGGAAAGAAAAAGTGCCCGGAGCGTGACTCGAACACGCGACCTCCAGATATCTCAGGAGATTTAAAGACGCCTCATATAAAAAGTCCCTATGAGTCTGGCGCCCCAACCAACTAGGCTATCCGGGCTTGCAACACACAAATGGACAAAGCTATATTAAAGTATTACGATTGAAATGCCCAAAAATAAAGAACTTTATGAAATTTAATACAGGAATATGAAAAAGAAATAAATCTGTAAACCCAAATTTCAGAGTTTTGGACCTTTCCGATTAAGAGAGATTACAAAAGTCTCCAAACACAAGGCAGTTAGAAAAGAGAATATTTTCCCTGGGTTTAGAAAAAAGGGAAAATGCGAAGAGAAAAACAGAGAGCTCCGCCTAGCTCCTAAGAAAGGCCTCGTTATGTTAGGATTAACATAATAGATTAATATATAATAAATATGATAAATAAATTGCATTTAAGAAGCCTTAGAAAAAAAGAGGGGATTTTCGTAAAAATAAGAATCTCAGACTTAAATAGAAAAGTATTGTAATTATAAATAAAACTATAAAAATATAAAAAATATGAAGATCGAAGAAGGGCTAAAAACAAGCTCAAAAGGAGCTAGCTGAAAAGGAGCCTTGTCCGAGAAGCTCTAATTCTTAGCCTAAAAAGATTTATTTTTACATAAATATTCTTGGCCGCCACAAAACCCTGCCAATGCAAGCTCCTTTGCGAAGCGTTTTTTGCTACATTTTTCTAGCAGAGCAAACGCTCAAACTTAAACCTTAAAATTCAACCTTAAAATAAAGCAAATAAAACTAGCCGACAAGAGGAATTTCAAATGACTCTGAACGCAAACCTAATATCCGGAAGAACCGCCCAACAAGGCGCAAATCTGGAAGCAAAAACATCCCGGGCTTATTTTGATGCCTGTGCTTATTGTGAACTAAACTCAAAGGACCTTGAGCAGCTGGATGTAGCTGAGGGAGACTGCCTGAAGGTAAAAACCGAGTTTGGAGAAATAGTGGTATTTGCCAAAGCAAACAATGGAAACCCACAAGGACTCGCATTTATTCCCATGGGCCCTTGGGCAAACGCCGTGCTTTCCCCGGAGACCCACGGCTGCGGAATGCCTGGTTTAAAAGGCGTCCCTGCCAAAATCAAAAGAACAAAAGAAAAACCCCTGGATATGAAAAGTCTCATGCGCAGCTATAGGGAAGCTTAATCAAAAAACTTTGGAGGAAAAAAAGCATGCCAGTAATCAAAAATGCAGTATGTTCCCTTTGTGGGTGTCTCTGCGATGACATTACGGTTACAGTTGACGAGGAGAACAAAATAACGAAAATCGAGAACGCCTGTATCCTCGGGCACAGCAAATTCCAAGGGATGTTTGAGCATGAGAGAATCGAAACTCCCATGATCAGAAAAGCTGGAAAACTTGTCTCCGTCTCCTACGAAGAAGCCCTTGAAACAGCTGCAAAAATCCTTGTAAACTCAAAACGGACCCTTTCTTATGGCTGGTGTTCGACTTCCTGCGAGGCGATCAGCAAGGCAATTCAGCTTGCGGAAGAAACAGGCTCTCTTATTGACTCCACAGCCAACGTCTGCCACGGACCTTCAGCGCTTGCAGCTCAGGAAAAAGGCTCGCCTGGTGCAACCCTTGGAGAAATAAAGAATCGAGCAGATCTGATAATTTTTTGGGGCTGCAATCCGGTCCACGCTCATCCAAGACACCTGAGCCGCTATTCCAGTTTCTCAAAAGGTTTCTTTGTTCCCAGAGGCCGAAAAGAAAGAAAAATGCTCGTAATTGATGTAAGAAAAACCGATACTGCAAAACTCGCTGACAAATACGTGGAAATCGAGCAGGGAGCAGATCTTCTTTTAATCACGGCTCTGCGCTCCATAATCAACGGGCACGAGGAAGTTATCCCCGAAAAGGTTGCTGGGGTTTCAAAAGAAGAACTTTTAGAACTTGCAAAGCTAATGAAAGAGGCCAAATTCCTCTGTGTATTCTTTGGAATGGGGGTAACCCAATCTCGCTCCAAATACAAAAACGGAGATGGAGTTGCCTCTTTGATCTCGGATTTGAACCAGCACACAAAAGCTGTCATGATCGGAATGCGAGGCCATTATAACGTGACAGGCTTTGGGCAAGTTGCAACCTGGGAGACAGGCTTTCCCATGGCAATCGATTTTGCAAAAGGTTACCCCTATTATAATCCAGGCGAAACTGGGGCAAATGACGTGCTTGTCCGCGAAGAAGTGGATGCAGCAATTATTGCGGCTGCGGACCCGGGCGCTCATTTTCCGCAAAAAGCCCTCCGGCAGCTTGCAAAAATTCCCCTGATCCAGATTGATCCTTACGCAAATCCAACAACCGAATTGGCAGATGTGGTTTTTCCGACAGCAGTTGTAGGAATCGAAGCCGAAGGAAGCGCTTATAGAATGGATGCAATTTCCATTCGCATGAAGAAACTAATTGAGACGAAATTTAAAACCGATGAGGAGATTGCAAAGGACCTGATTGAAAAGGTCAGGGAACTTAAGAGAGGCTAAAAGAGGTGCATGAAAATGTCGGAAATCCTGATTAAAAACGCAAGCGTCTGTGACCCATTCCAGGGGATAGACTGTGAAAAAATGGACCTTTGCATCCGGAACGGAAAAATCGTGGAAAGTGTTTCCTCAAAAGCAAAAGTAATCGATGCAAAAGGCAGACTCACTCTTGCCGGAGGCTTTGATGGGCACACCCATAGCGCTGGAAAAATCAATGTTGGGCGTTTCATGAACCCAAATGATGCTAGGAGAAATCCGGTACCAGGTCTTTCGGGAAAGGTTGCCCGGACTGAAAAAACCAGGGCTCAGGTAGGCTATAACACTCCAAATACTTATGCAATAGGATACAGATACGCAAAACTCGGTTACACAACGATTTGTGAAGCTGCAATGCCTCCACTTTCCGCAAGGCATACCCACGAGGAATTTAAGGAAATCCCTATTTTGGACAAAATGGGGCTTACGCTTCTTGGAAGCAACTGGCAGGTAATGGAATATATCCGGGACAAGGAACCCGAAAAATTGGCCGCTTATGTGGCTTGGGCTCTTAAAGCCTCAAGAGGGTACGGGATAAAGATTGTAAACCCAGGCGGAGGAGAAGCCTGGGGCTGGGGTCGAAATGTAAGTGGACTTTATGATCCAGTCCCAAACTTTGAGGTAACTCCTGCAGAAATCCTTACAGAACTTGGAAAAGCAAACGAAAAACTAAACCTCCCTCATTCAGTTCATGTTCATTGTAATAATCTAGGACATCCCGGAAACTATGAAACTACTCTTGAGACCATGAAACTCTTTGAGAAAATCAAACCCAGCCAGAAGAGGCAGAGTCTGCACGTAACCCACGTTCAGTTCAATGCCTATGCAGGCACAAGCTGGAGGGATTTTGAAACCGGAGCTCCCATGGTTTCAGATTACATAAACCAGGCCAAACACCTAACCTTTGACATGGGCCAACTTATTTTTGGGCCCGCCGTAACCATGACTGCCGACGGCCCCGTAGAATATGCAAACTCAAGGATGTTGCATGAGAAATGGAGCAACCAGGACGTGGAACTCGAAGATGCTTCAGGAGTTGTGCCCCTTTCCTATTCCCCAAAAAGCTTTGTAAATGCAGTTCAGTGGGCAATTGGGCTTGAGCTGGCTCTTTTAGTAAAAGATCCTTGGAAGGTTATGTTCACAACTGATAGTCCAAACGGGGGCTCTTTTGTAAACTATCCTGAAGTTGTTACCTATCTAATGAGCGCAAAGAAAAGAGAGGAAGTCTATTCAGGCTTTTCAGAGCTAGCTCTTGGGAAGATGGTGCTACCTGAAATCGATCGGGAACTAAGTTTCTCCGAGCTTGCAGTCATGACCCGGGCAATTCAGTCAAAGATGTATGGCAGACCCGAGAAAGGCAAACTCACAATCGGAGCTGATGCAGATATTGCAATTTATGAGCTTGTCCCGGAAAAAATCGACCCTTCCGTAGAACACGAAAAAGTAAAGCAGGCTTTCAGTGCCACTGCTTATACTTTTAAGGACGGAAAACTCGTTGTAAAGGAGGGAAATATTGAGGCAAGCCCGATGGGAAAAACCTACTGGGTAAACGCAGAAGTGCCAGAAAGAGTCGATAGCGCAATGCAAAAGGATCTTGAACTTAAGTTTAAGAAATACTATACCGTCAGCAAGTCAAACTATATGGTAGAGGATGAATACCTGCCAAACCCCGTAGAAATCACAACCAAGGGGGACTTTTAAATGCAGAGAGTAAACCTTTCATTAAAAGAGAAGAATAAAATCCCTCTCGAAGCTGAAACCCTGACCCCTGACGCTTTTGCAGGGAAAACCGAAGAGGAAATAAAAGCCCTTTCCGTCTGGTACGGAAACGAAAAAAGGCTGCTCGGGGATTTTTTCAAGGTCGAAGTGCAAGGATGTGCAAAGCCAGAGGAAACTAAAATCCTAATCAAAGGCGATCTCTCCCGAGTAAAACGGATCGGGCAGGGTATGACAGCCGGAGAAATCGAGATTTATGGAAATGTTGACATGCACTGCGGCTCGAACATGGAAGGGGGAAAAATTACAATTAACGGAGATGCCGATAGCTGGCTTGGCTGCGAGATGA
>JAQUFK010000124.1 GCA_028684695.1 Methanosarcinaceae archaeon
TTTCTTAATTTTTTATCCTTTTATTTTTTTCTCTTCTGCTCCTTTTTTCCTTACTCTTCCTTTTTTCATTTTTTCCTTCATTTCCGAAACTTCTTTTTCATTATTTTTTTCTTTATCTTTATTTCGGAAATAAAGCTTTTTTTGGTAGTAAGCAAGGGGATGCTTTATTCTTTCACAGAGTCCGTCTTTTCCAATGCAGTTTCCATAAGTTCGCATGGTTTCACAGGCTGGGGGTTTGTAGGAGGTTCCCGAAGAGCCTGCGATATGCTCTATCTGGTAAAGGGTTTTTTCTGCATCAAAGTCAGGCGAGACATTAAAAAGGGTCAGGATTTCATCTGTACTCATCCCGATCGTCAGTAAAAAGGAGGTCATGGCAAAGCGCATGGAATGCGCTAGATTTATGCCAGCCTGCACGCTTGCAAGAGCATGGGCGATACAGGGTGGAAAAAGTTCGGGAGCTACTGCTCCAAAATCCGTAATCCCAAATTGTTTCTTGCGAACCTCAAATTTTTCTTTCAGTTCGGCGACATAAGGGGCACAAAATTCCTGAATTTCCGGGGGCAAATCCGAAGATGCCGGAGCTTCTAAAAAGGAGTGCTCAACCCTTTCCCGGATGGCTTCAAGGAGCAGCCTTACAAACTCCTCTTTTGAAATCCAAACCCTCCCGGCCTGAAGCTGCCTGTTTGTCAGTTTCCAGGCCGGTTCTTTAAGAGTTGAGGAAAAACGAATGTAATCGGTAAAATGCAGCCTGAAATGAGAGTCTTGCAGCTCGGCACTGAGCCCGAATTCCTCGCCGAATTCAAGTATAAAATCAAGATTTTCAGTCTTTAAACGTGCGTAGGCAGCTTTTGCTTCTGCAAGAGCATAGCGCCTTGTAAAGAGCTGATCTTCTATTGCTATGACCAGCATTTTTGCAAAAGGATAAGAGAGCAATTCGGAAAGGATCTGCGAATCCCCGGCCAGGGAAGGGTTTTTAATTTCTCCTTCAAGGGCTTGTCTTACTCTTTCCACTCCCCTTTTTCGGGCTATCCGGTAGGCTGGGAAATGAAGCAGCCTCTCAAGGGAAAGATTAAGGTTTTCCACTTTGGCCGAAGCTTCTGAAACAAATGGATATAGAGCCAGATGTTCCGAATCCATACCTTAACCTTAATCGGACTCAATTCTCGGAGCCAACAGATAAGATACTTTTCCGGCTCCATTTGCGATTTCAAAGTCAATCAGAATTGGAAAATCCCTTCCAAGCGATAAGGTAACTTCGTTTGCCTTGTTTACAGGCTTGACAATGTCGCTTAGATAGTCTAGGGAAAAAAGAGAACAGGCATCTCCAGATTTCAAATCGATTAATTGATCCCGTCCCATTTCTAAGCGGACTTGGTCGGTGTCTCCTTTTGCTTCCATATAAAATGTATCCTCTGAAACGCCCATAAGCATGTGGTCGCTTATTTTTTCGGAAGCTTTTACTGCTCGTCTAAGGTCAAGTCCGTTTAAGACAACTTTTACGGGAAGTTCAAGTTGCGGGACTCTAGGCTCGGCCCGGATGGTGGAAGGATCCAGAAGAGAAAGAGTATAGGAAAGCCCCCCTACATCGATTAAGAGCTTCTGGGAGTTTTCATCCAGTTCTATTCTCACGGTATCGTTTTTCTCTGTAATTCCCAGCAGGTCTGAAATCTTATTCAGGTCGATACCGATTTCACATTCGTCCGCATTGTATTCCTCAAACGCCTCTGCTCTGAGTTCAAAAATTCCCATTGCAACGTTTGCAGGGTCTACGGCTTTTACGAAAATGCCTTCCCTGGAAATCTTGAACCTGACTTCATCAATAATTACGGCCAATGCGGCAATCGAGTCTTTCAGAAGCTCTGCATTAATCGCTGCCTTTAACATACTTCTTCTCCTTTAAATAAATTAAATCTAAAACTCCTTATTTACCCTCGGCATATATAAATTTCTTTGTAGGCTGCGGCGTTTTTAGATCTTTTTTAGGTCTATTTTAAATATTACATTTCGGAAAGCCGCTTGGTCAGTCTTAGCCGGTTAAATCCAAGGTCTCGCCCGTGTAATATATATTTTGGTCAGCTTGGGCTTTGAAAGGGCTGAGGGCATCTATAAAGAAAAGGAGGGCAGATCCGCAAAAAAGCGGATTTAAAGGCCCCTAAATTTCAAGAATTTATAACTTATAATGCAATTTAAATTGCAAAAAGCCGCTGAGCCTCAGGTTTGGGCTATAACTTGTCAAGCTCAAGATCCATTTTATTTTCTAGATCCGTTTAAGTTTTGCTTCCTGAGGCAAGAGAAATAAAAAAAACTTTTTTAAAAAGCACTTTTCATTTTTTATTACTTTTCTTGTTTTAGTCGTATTCTCTCCAGGTAAATCCACATTTTGTGCACTTGAAAAAGCGGGTTTCTGATTCATCGGCAGAACGGAGTTGTCTAAGCCACCAGTAAGCGCTTGAATTCCCACATTCAGGACATTTTGCACTTGTTGTGGGCAGCCCGGTACTCTCTTCTCCTTCAAGTACTACCACTTCATGCTCTTCCATTTTTGATTTGGAAACAAATGATTCCTTTTCCGTTTTCATGGATGTTGTGTAGCCGCATTTTCTGCATTCGAAATTGCCGTTTTTAGGAAACATCATACTTTTACATTTGGGACAAAAAAGCATCAATATCACTTTTTGCATCGTTTATGATTTTATTATGGTCAAAAGCCAGTTCCGGAATCGAATCGAGTTCAAAAAGGTCGACTGCTGCAGCGTCAGACCCCGATTTAATCTCCCCTTTTCCCTCTGCCAGATAGCATACTGTAACCGTATGCCCCCTTGGATCACGTTTAGGGTCGGAATAGACTCCACTTAATTTTATAAGCTCTATCGAAAGTCCAGTTTCTTCAAAAGCTTCCCTAATGGCTGCTTTTTCCGTACTTTCCCCGATTTCTACAAAGCCGCCTGGAAGGGCGAAATAGTCTTTATAGGGGGGATTTTTCCTTTTTACAAGCACAAGTCTGTTTTCAAAAAGGATGAGCGTATCCACAGTTAATTTTGGACTAGGGGGGATCATAAAGTGCTTTCAACACCCAGTTTTTTATTCAAAAAAATCTTTGTCGCTGCAGGTAGCTGTCCAATTCCGGAGTCAGCTTTTTTTCCTTAAATTTCAGGATAAAAATAATATGACTGGTACTGAACCTATTATAGAAAAACCTCATTCTATTTCAAGTATTCTAGTGAATTTTTCTGAAAAAGAAGGAAGCAATCCCATTATTTTCATTAAGATTTTCCTTAAGAGATATAGATAGGGGATGTTAAATAAGGTACGTTAATTTGGCATATTGAGCTGTTTGGTATATTGAATTTTTGGCATATTCCCTTTCTCTTCTTCTTTTTTACTACTGTTTTGGGTCCAGTTTCAAAACCTAACTTTCCACCAATAAAGATATATATAAAATGATATTATTTAATATTCAAACGAATATTCATTTCAAATAAAATATACAAGGAGGAAACCTGATCATGTAGATCGAATGGACTCTAAATCCGTTTAGCCGGGTTAGATTCCCGGGGTTTCCGTATCTTATTGAATTCCGGATTGCGACTTTCATTTTCTAAGAATTCGTTCCCGTTTTCTTTACCTGATTTTTTCTGTCGTATATCTGCTCTCTTTCTTTAAACCGGAATTTTACTGCTTTTTGGAAACCTTTTATTCCGGAGAATCTTTTTATCCAGCTAGATTTTTAGCCGAATACCTAAGTGAAATTTCCATTCATTTCCAATTAAACATTCAAATGAATTGTTAAAAGAGTTTCCAGCCAAATTTCCAGAGGAATATCAGAAAAATTCCAGATAAGTTCTTAAATGGGGTAAGACCATGGAGAAAAAACCGCTTAGTTTTTTAATAGCTGCCAATGGAGTGTGGCTGTCCAGAAAAGGACTGCTCCACACAATAAAAAATTATGAAATATCCCGAAAAAAAATCCTCATTGAGATGGCCTGCGGAGAACGCATTGTAGTAAATAATTCCCGTTCTAGCCGTTCGGCCCGGGCTCTTCGGAGAACCAAATACAAAAAACCCTGTAAGCACTGCAAAGTCTCGGATGAGGATATAAATCGTTTTCTTACAAAACCACACGAAAACCAAAACAGTATAAAAATAAAGAGTGTTACAAACTCAAAATCAAGACCTAAAAAAGCTTTACCCAAATCCAAAGCAAGGCTTGCAAGATCCCTTGCAAGTAAAACTGTTCCGGCCTTCTCACAAGCTCCCACTTTTCCTATTGTTTCAAAAGCTGCGTCGGGATCCTCTGCCTTGAAAAAGCCTCTTACCCTAAGCCAGAAAAACCGGCTTGAGACCCTTCTTAGTCCTAAGGATGAGCTTTGTCTGGACAAGGCTGACTTATCCTTTAAGGAACTGGAATCCCTGCTTGTTTCCCGTAGAAAAGAAGATCTTCAGCAAATGTATGAGGAAGATAGGGAAAACTACCTTGGAAAACTTGAGCGAACAATCACGAAATTTTTTGTGGATCGGGGCTTTCTGGAAATCAAGACTCCCATTGTCATTCCTGCGGAATATGTGGAAAGGATGGGGATTAACAGTGATATTGAGCTTTCAAAACAGGTTTTCAGGCTTGACAAAAACCTTTGTCTGAGACCCATGCTTGCTCCAACCCTTTACAACTGTCTTCGTAAATTCGATAATGTCCTCTCGGATCCAGTAAAAATTTTTGAAATTGGGCCCTGCTATCGGAAAGAGTCTGATGGAAAAGAACACCTTGAAGAGTTTACCATGTTAAACTTCTGTCAGATGGGTTCGGGCTGTACCCGGGAAAATCTGGAAAGCATAATTAAAGAGTTTTTGGATTTTCTGGATATCGAGTTTGAAATAGTTGGGGATTCCTGCATGGTCTATGGCGATACCCTTGATGTCATGCATGGGGATCTGGAGCTTTCTTCTGCGGTCGTAGGGCCTGTACCCATGGATCGGGACTGGGGAATTGATAAGCCCTGGATAGGAGCTGGCTTCGGACTTGAACGCCTGCTGAAAGTTAAACACGCTTTTAAAAATATAAAGCGAGGAAGCAGAGCTGAATCGTACTATAACGGGATTCCTACTAAAATCTGAAATTTAAATGGGTTGGTTGATATTTTGTTTCAAAAAATGACAAGGGACGAATTGGATAAATTTGCAGAAGCCCGAATAAACGGGGCTCCTCTCTCGGATGCGGCCCTAAAAAAACTTCTTGCAATTGAGTCGGAAGCCGAGCTTGAAAAACTCTATTACACGGCTCGGAAAGTCAGAGATCATTTCTTTGGGAATAGGGTTTTTCTCAACTGTTTCATTTACTTTTCCACTTACTGTAGAAATCAATGTACTTTCTGTTACTATAACTGCAAAAACAAGATCAAAAGATACCGGCTTACTCGGGATGATATAGAAGATATCTGCAAAGTCTTGAAAGGCGCAGGCTTTCATATGGTTGATTTGACTATGGGGGAGGACCCTTATTTTTATGAGGAGCCAGAGCGCTTTGTAGAACTTGTCAAGCTCGTAAAAGATGAATTAGGGCTTCCAATCATGATTTCTCCTGGGGTTATGCGCAACGAGATCCTTTTAAAGGCCCGGGCAAATGGGGCAAATTTCTTTGCTTTGTACCAGGAAACCTATGACCCGGAGCTTTATGCCAAACTAAGAGTGGGACAGTCTTTTGAGGGCCGAATCGAAGCCCGGCGGTTTGCAAAAGAAAAGGGCTATTGTGTGGAAGATGGTTTGCTTACCGGGATAGGAAACGATATTGATTCAACAGTTTTATCTTTGCGGGGAATGGAGGCACACAAGTCTGATATGGTAAGGGTAATGACGTTTATCCCTCAGGAAGGAACTCCTTTTGAGGGGCAGCAGCAAAATTCCAATCTTTCAGAACTCAAAATCATAGCTGTTCTGAGGCTTCTTTTCCCGGACCGGCTAATTCCAGCTTCTCTTGATCTTGAAGGTATCGATGGCATGGAGCTCCGCTTAAATGCAGGAGCCAATATAGTTACCTCAATTCTACCTCCTGATTCCGAACTTGAGGGGGTTGCCAATTATGATCGCAAACTCGAAGAGCGGGATCGGGACATAAAAAGTGTAATCCAAAGGCTTAAGACAATGGGAATGGAGCCAGCCTCTCAGGCTGATTTCGAAAAGTTTCTGGGGGCCTAGGATGAAGACAGTCTGTCTTGTGGGGGGAAAACTCCAAGGCTTCGAGCTTGCATATCTTGCAAAGAAAGCTAAGATAAAAACCATTCTTGTGGACCGAAACCCTAAGGCTCTTATAAGAACCTATACGGATGAGTTTCATTGTTTT
>JAQUFK010000125.1 GCA_028684695.1 Methanosarcinaceae archaeon
AGGTATATTGTAAATACAAGGGAGTAAACCCCAAGTCCCGATGGTCCCAGTGTTCTTCCAAGAATCATCCTCAGCAACATATGGGAGAAAGCTGCAGTAGCAAGGCTTATAAAAGACCATTGAACACTCCTCATCGTTTTGCTGAATTTGAAATTGAACATGAAGTACTCCTTTAGTTTGCAAAAATACAATTCTTTTCCAAAAATCTCCTTAATGTGTATCCATACGCTTGCAGATTTAATATCTATAAACGGATTTGCCCCTCCCTTCCCCCTTAATTTGACATCTCAATTTTTAGCCTTAGAACGTTTGCGTTTCTCAGAAAATACGGCCTTTTTTTAAAGGAAGTCTTTTCAAAGAAAATGCTTGCGGGGATTTCAACGTAGCCTATGCTATGTTTTCGATAATCTCCGATTCCCCCTTCTATTTTAGAAAATGAGTTTAAAGGATATATAGTTTTTTTTAATGTATGGAGGCTTTTCCCAGAAAAGGAAAAGGAAAAAAAAGAGAATGGGGTTCAGAGAAAAAACGCTACAAAAAAGGCTTGGGTATTCAAACGATCTCAATAGAAATAGGCTTTGAACAAAAACAGTCGGAAGCCTCGTGCGTGATTCGAACACGCGACCTAGTGATTACAAGTCACTCGCTCTACCAGGCTGAGCCAACGAGGCACGCTTTGATTTCTACAGTTTTATCTAAATACAATACTCACAGATAAAGCTTATGGCAGTTTCTTTAAAATCGGGCTCTTTTTGTGGCTTAAAAATAAGTTTTTTAATAATTTCTTTTGCAGTTCTATTGCTCCCTTCATTTTTAGGCTTTCCGAACAAAAACCTTATGCGGTACTTCTTCCATATCCGGGTTAAGATGTGGCAGGAAATTGCAAAATACGGCCGAAAACTGGTAGAACACGGGCTTGTTGAATCCAACTTCGGAAACATCAGTGTTCGGGCCGGAGACAAAATGCTCATTACCCGGAGTGGAAGGGCGCTTGATGAGCTCTGCGAAGATAGCGTGGTTGAGGTCGAAATAAACGAGCCCTCTTCTCTGGATCTGATCGCTTCTTCAGAAAGTGGAGTGCACCGAAAAATATACAGGCAAACCTCTGGCCTTGCGATTATTCATGCTCACTGCCCCTACTCGGTTGTCGAATCCCTAAAAGCCAAAAAGGTGGGAAGAGCTTTTATTCTTCCAATGGATAGTGAGGGGCAATACTTTCTGGAGAAAATCCCGGTGGTTACAGGGGGAATAGGGAGTCTGGAACTTGCATACGCCACGGCCCAAGCCCTTTTAGAATATAAAGGAGCTGTGGTCTACAGCCATGGAACCTTTGCCCTAGGAAAAACCCTAAGCGAAGCTTATATTGTAACTACGCAATTAGAGCACTCCTGCAAGGTTAAGTATCTTTATGAACTTGCAGAGGCTGGAAAAGCCCAATTCTGAATTTATAGGACTCTTCCGCTTTACCCCGGCCCTCAAAGAGGTTTTCTCTTTAGGAAGCAACGTCTCTTCAAAAAAGACGTAAATATATATATCAATAGCTTAAAAAGGGCTAAAAAGCAGCACACAAGTTAAAAACGAATAAAAACTCCTAAACCTGAAGTTCTTGAAGCTAAGCTCTTGAATGCTTTTTGCTTTTTTGCACCCCTGATTTAAGGAAATTCTGGGCTGCAGACCTTCTTCAAACCTAAACCAACTCAAAATTCAAAAAATCCCGAGACCCATGACCTTTGACGCCCTGAGACCTCTTGCCTCAAAAGTAATTGAACCAATGGCTAAGAGCTTTGTCCGCAATAAGATTTCCCCAAACGCCTTATCTTTAGTTTCGCTTCTCTGCGCCTTTCTTGCAGGACTCTGTTTTTTTTATTCCGGGTCCATCCCTGAATTCACTCTGTTTGCAGGCATATTTGTAGTATTAAATTCTGTCCTTGATGCTCTGGACGGAGAAGTTGCAAGAATGTCTAGAAAGGCAAGCCTCAAAGGGGATTTTTTGGATCATATAATTGATCGTTATGCAGACGTCTTTATCATATGCGGCATTTTTTTTGCAGGCTATGTACCCTGGCAGATAGGAGTTGTTGCAATCGTGGGTGTCCTGCTTACAAGCTACCTTGGAACCCAGGCCCAGGCGCTGAATCTTGGCAGGTATTATGGAGGAATTATGGGACGGGCTGATCGATTAGTCGTTATCATGCTCTCCGCCTTTGCAAACTTTGCCTATCCTGCAAAAATTGCAAGCTTTTCAATTCTAGGTTGGGCTATTCTCTTGATAGCGTTTACTAGTCATATAACCGCTCTTCAACGCATATTCTATATCTGGAACCAGCTGGAAGAATGAGTAATTGCCCTAAAAATCCAAGTCCTATACGAAATTGCTTTTGGAAAATACTATATACTTAGAAGTTCCATATGATAGTTAGATTTCTAACTATATAAAGAAGCCTCTATATAAAAAGCCATAGAATTTCAGCTTCCAATTCTAGATGGAATTTGCCTATTTAGTCTTAAAATGAGCTTTTTAGGCAATTTCAAAGCGGAGATATGCCCTCTTTGTGCAAGTTAATCCTACTTAGGGTTAAAAATATATATCTGTAACAAGAATAAATACTTTTGATTAGATTTCCTCAAACTTAAACAAATCACAAGCTTAAAAAAGCAATTACATGTATTGAACAACTAAAATTAACAACTAAATTTAATTCCAAGCAAATTCAGAAAAAAAACTCAAAAGACTGAAACCCCGGACCTTTTTTATTGGACCCGGAAAGACGTCGTGTGATAGCTCATGAAGAATATGTTTAAAACCACAATTCTGCTCGCATCCCTTACAGGACTTTTAGTTCTTATAGGGAATATGGCTGCAGGCACGGGCGGAATGATAATTGCGTTTATATTTGCGCTCATTATGAATTTTGGGAGTTACTGGTACAGCGACAAGATCGTGCTCAAGATGTATGGGGCCAAAGAAGCGTCCCCTGCAGATTCTCCGAACTTGCACCGAATCGTAAGCGACCTTGCAATGAAAGGGGGGATTCCAAAACCCAAAGTCTATATTGTTGAATCTGGAATGCCAAACGCCTTTGCGACCGGAAGAGATCCTCAGCACGCAGCTGTTGCCGTCACTACTGGAATTCTTAACATTCTCTCTTACGAGGAAATCGAAGGAGTTCTGGCCCACGAGTTGGCTCATGTCAAAAATAGAGACACCCTCATAAGTGCCGTGGCCGCAACCATTGCGGGTGTAATTACAATGCTTGCTTCCTGGGCTCGCTGGGCTGCAATCTTTGGAGGCTTTGGAGGCCGAGACGAAGACGATGGAAATAATATTATCGGCTTTATCTTTATGGCAATTCTTGCTCCGCTTGCGGCAACACTTATCCAGCTTGCAATTTCCCGATCCCGAGAATATGTGGCGGATGCCGAAGGGGCCAAAATGTGCAGAAAACCCTGGGCCCTTGCAGATGCGCTTGAAAAACTCGAATATGGAAACTCCCACTACAGACCAAGCATTAATGATGTGCAGGCCAGGGAAAACACCGCACATATGTTTATTGTAAATCCCTTGAAAGGGGGCACGATCCAGTCCCTTTTTAGTACCCACCCCGCAACCGACGAAAGGATCAGAAGGCTTAGAGCAATGCAGTTCTAAGCTTTTTTTAAATTTATTTTTTTATATTAGTTTAATTTCAATTTTTTCATATTTTTCATATTTTTTATATCGGTTTTGTTCAATTCAATTTAATTCTGATTTATTCAGTTTAAGCCTGTTCACTTCTGTTCTATTTTATAGGCCGGAACGTAACTAACCTGCCTGAGGCTTTAGTTCAGGGGATGGAAGCGTCAACTTAACCTTGATTGCATATTTTTAATTTGGTAATATTTTTTCATCTCTTGTATTTCATACCTACGATATTTATCACAAATTATTATAAGGTTAAGAATAACTATCAATTTTATGCTGAAAGTCTCCAAGTTTAGGATGGATCCAAATAAAGAACAAGAAATTTTGCAATCCTTTCACTGGGGAAAAAGCAAAACAAAAACTTGCTAAATTCCATGAAGAAAGAAGCAATAAGAGAAAGGATTTTCAACACAAACTCTCTATTAAATAACAAGTGAAAATTAAGTTATAGCGTTAGAAAGGTTAAATGTCAATGGGATGCTGGAAAAACCCCTGTCTTGCACAGGCTATTAATGATCTGTGTAAAGCTTCTTTGTGACTAAGTTGGTGTGTATAAAGCAGTAAGAATATATGGCCGAAGAAGAGTATTGGAGAAATTAAGGAAGAGATGAGGAAATATTAACATGAGGCTTAAGACAATTTTATCGGTATCCATATTTGCGCTCTTATTTTGTGTACTGGGATCAGGGGCAGCACTGGCCGAAGAAGAGGATTCCTTGGCATTTTCAGAAGAAATTATTATTCAGGAAAACTCGGGAAGTGAGCTTCGAGCTTATCCGGTTTTAGTAAAACTTACAGCTTCTAACTTTAATTTTTCAAAAGCAAGTCCTGAAGGAGCAGATCTTCGCTTTTTTAAAAGTGGAAAAAAGCTGGATTACTGGATAAAGGAATGGAACTCAGAAGCTGAAGAGGCTGAAATCTGGGTCGAAATTCCTTTTCTTGCTGCAAAAGAAAACACAACCATTTTAATGAAATTCGGAAACCCTGACGTCAAATCCGAAAGTGATGGGGAAGCCGTTTTTGATTTTTTTGAGGCTTTTGAAGAAAATTCCTTGGACGGATTCAAATGGAAATCGGAAGCCTCAGGGGAAGGTTTTGTCGAAGTCCGAAATGGAGTTTGCAGATTAGTAGCTCCCAAGGTTCACGTAAACGATTTTTCAACGATTTATACCAAGGATTCTTTTGACATAAATTCGATCTTTGAGGTCAGGCGGATGAAGGTCACAACCGGGGAAGATACAAGAGGCCCTTTGCACCGCCAGGGTTTTGTAGATCAGCAAAAAAGCCCCAAAAACAAGGTCTGGCATGAAACCGAGCTTGAAAACGAAAGCAAAGTCCGCTGGGAACTAAGTTCGAGAAACGAGCGTTTTCGTTCCATTGATCTTACAGATGTCAGAGTTTCGGAAGGAGAATGGTATGAATCTTCCGTTGCTTGGTATGAGGAAAATGAAACTCTCAAAGTAGCTTGGTTTAAAGATGGAGTCAGAGTACCTGCAATGGACTACAGTTCTGCAGATTTTGTGCCTTCCCGAAGCCTGCATGCTTTCCTCTATACCGCATCTTATCCTGACGCTTCAAAAAACACCGGCTATATGGCTGTAGATTATGCTCTGGTCCGTAAATTCGTAAGTGAGGAACCTACTATTTGGGTGGGAGAAATTCCTTCAGAGGCTGAAATTTCCAGAACTGAGCCTCAAAAACCAAAAGAGAATTCCTCTCTTCTTTCTGCTGAAGCGGATAAAAATAAGACCGAAAACGAAGAAGCCTTTACAGGAGAGTTTGCTCCTTTAAGCCAGGGTTTTTTGGGAATACAACTTAGATCTCTTAAAAACTTTGAGCTTCCTGCACTGACAGCAGAGCTTAAGGCGATAGGGACAAATGTAGTCTTTTTGAAAGTTGAGCCTGAAAATATCTGGCAATATGAGCGCTTTTTGAAAGCGGCGCATGCGGAAAACCTGACGGTTTATGCCCTCCTTTTTGAAGATATGGAATATAATTCTAGCAAGAAAATAGAGCCTTCCCTTGCAACTCTGGATACAGTGCTAGCTTACAACCAGAAATCAATTGCAGGTTTTGATGGAATTTGTATTTACGTCAAACCGTCCGAAAATCCCGAATCTGAGGAAGGCTATATAGACTACCTGACTTTGCTTGAGGCTGCAAATAAAAAACTTAAGGGGGAACTGCCACTTTCTGCAAGTCTTCCTCCCCGCTATGCCACTTCAAAAATAAGAGAACTGACTCCACATCTGGATTTCTTTGTGCTTAGAGCTTATGGAGAAGCAAACGAGAATTTGAACAGCAAATCCTTAATTGTTGATTCTGTTGCCCCTAAAATGGGAGAAATCAGGTGGCAGGGCTCTAAAGGCGTTTTGGAAATTGAGATCAAACAGGGGTTTAAGGATAAAAAAGAAGTGGAAAGCCTTTTTTCAGCCCTAAATGAGTATTATTCCGGAGATCCAGCCTTTTTAGGGATTTCGGTATCCAATTACGAAACTTATTCTCACTTACCCACAAAAGCCAAGGAAGAAGCAGCTCCAACTTCAAAAAAACCCTCAATTCCCGGATTTGAACTCAGCTTTGCCCTTATCGGGCTGGGAATTTGTTCATTGTTAACGAAAAATAGAAAATAAGAAATAAAAAG
>JAQUFK010000005.1 GCA_028684695.1 Methanosarcinaceae archaeon
TTTTTTAATTCTTCAGGAATAGTGGTTTCATTTTTCATGGTGGAGCTGGCTCCAGACTCTTTTTTTCACAAATATGCGCTTTTTTGTTTATATTCTTTTTATCTGTAGCTTATACAGCTGTAGCTTATACTTTACTTTTGTTCCAAAATCCGCTTTTTGATCTTATACCTTATGAAATTTCGCACTCTTAAGTAAAAGGGGCCTCTTAAAACTTAGATTGAAAAAGAAAAACTAGGCAAAACAGGTAAAATTCTTTCTTGAATTTTTCCCCTTAAACATTGTAATAAATATTTAGTATATGAAGCCAAGAATTTTCGCATCAGGGTCTTCAATCCTAAAATATATAAACAATAAAGATATAGGGGTATCGCTTTTAGTTAGCTTGAAATGTTTCATTTCACATAGCTTTATAGCTCATAATTATAATAATATAATCTGAATCGCTATAATTGAAATTATCATTAACTGAGGTGTCTGAGACTGCAAACTGCGGAAGAAAGGGTAAGAGCGAGATTAGTTAAGTATCTCGGCAGAGATGAGAGCGGGATACGAAAGGTTGTGCTCAATCTCTTCCTGACCGGAGATAAGTTCACGACCGGTGAAGTTTTTGAGTTCCTTGATAAAGGAAACTTTGAGGTAAGCTACCGGGGAGTGTCAGCAATGGTCGGGTTGATGAACACTCGACTTGGAATTTTGAGTATCAACGTTACAGGGGATCACAATGTGTATTCCCTTAAGGATAATTACAAAAATATCGTTGGATCCGTTCTGGAAAATTATTAAAGTTCACAACTTAATTTCTTGCTCTGCTCAAAGTATAGCTTTTAAAACAGTACTGCTTTTAAAAAATGGAGCCTGTAAATTCTCTCATGCATTAAGATGCAAACTTTTTACAGGTTAGGCTTCTTCTGGCTCTCTAACCTTATGAGGTTTCAGAGATCGGGCCGAAGCAGTTTCTTTTTGTAGGAGGATTTGTAGAAAAAAAATTGATTCTATTTGGCTTAAAAAAAACAGGAAAAATATAGTAAATAAATGGTAAAAGAATCTTTAAATACTTGGCCCCCAAATGGAATTTATTAGAAATTTGGGTTATATCCACTGGTTTTGCATATATAATATATTTAAAAGGAAGTGTGCATACGGATTTTAAAAAGGGAGCAGGGGTGTTCAGGCTTTTTAAGGTTCCTCTCGTTGTTTTGAAAAACCGCATGTTCCGGGTCTTTTACAGGCAGTATGAGCAGAAGCTCGCAAAGGAAATTGGAAGTTCTGAAATTCCTTTGCATGTTGCAGTAATCATGGACGGAAATCGAAGGTTTGCGGGAAAATATGGAAAATCAAGGAGCTTTGGGCATTCCATGGGAGCCGAGACTACGGAAAAAGTGATTGAGTGGTGCTATGAAATAGGGGTCAAGCAACTTACTCTTTATGCTTTCTCCACGGAAAATTTCCAACGTTCTGAAGAAGAAGTAGACGGGCTTTTTGAGCTTATAGACCAAAAATTTCAGAAACTTCAGACAGACCCAAGAACTCACAAAAAAAGAATGCGGGTCAGGGTAATCGGAGACCGAGTCAGTCTGCCGACCTACCTTTTGGAATCTATAAAAGAGCTTGAAAGAAGGACCGAAAGCTATGAAAAATTTATCCTAAATGTGGCAATCGCCTACGGGGGAAGGCAAGATATAATCCAGGCAGTTCGCGAAATTGCAGGGCTGATAAAACAAGGAGAGCTGTCCCTTAAAGCCGTAAACGAAGAGCTGATCTCAAAATATCTTTATCCTTCTCCAGACCTTGCAGTCCCAAATGTTGATCTGATTATCAGGACAGGAGGAGATGAGCGAGTCTCCAATTTCCTGCCCTGGCAGGCAAATGGAAGTGAGTGCGCAGCCTATTTTTGTGCCCCGTACTGGCCCGAATTCAGAAAAATTGATCTTCTGCGCTCGGTTAGGGTTTACCAAGCCAGAAAAGCTGAAAGGAAGCAGGATCGGCTGAACCGCTTTGCAAAGGTCAGCATATTATTAAGACAGGTTGGGGAATTTGAAAAATTCAGGACCCTCAAACCCGCTGAAAGACAGGGGCTTTCCTGAATTTAAAAAAATTGAAATTTTTTTCACATTTACCTTTACTTTAACTTTATTCTCATTTCTGCTTTTAGGGGCAGAAAAAGGAGCAATTTCAGAGAAGAAGAATTGTTTCTTTTTAGGGGGCTTGAGAGGATGAGGTTTAAGAACTTTGTTCAGATTCTGCTCAGACCGATTTTTAGCTTTCCACAGCTTCCATTTAAGGAGCACGCAGAAAAAGGGGTGCTTGCGGCTCAAAAGCTTCAGGAAGCTGTAGAAGCTTACTGTGTGGAGGATATGAAAAAAGTGGAGCTTCGGAGTACTGAAATCGATTTGCTTGAAACCCGAGCCGATGCTCTTAAGCAGGAACTTCGAAAAAATCTGCCTTCTTCTTTTGTACTTCCTCTTGACCCAAAAGCTGTTTTGGTTTTCATAAATCAACAGGATGCAATCCCTAACGTTGCTCAAAGTGCAGCTTACTGGATGAGCTTACGCCCCGCAACTCTTCCAGAAAATATAAAAAGGGGATTCCTAAGACTTGCGACAACCGTGCTTGAAACCGTTAAGGTATATTCAACTCTGATTTCAGGCTTTTATAGCTTCCTTAAAATGCCTCACAAAAAAGAAAACGTAAGGCAGACACTTGCTCTCGTCTCCCAGGTCGAAAAACTGGAACATGAGGTGGATCTTATTGAAAGCGAACTTTTGAAAAAAATCTTTGCAAATGAACAGACTTTTGGAGGAGCTGGAGTTTGCCACCTCACGGATCTTGTAGAAAAAATAGGAGAGGTTGCCGACCGAGCCGCAATTGCAGCCGATAGCCTACGGGCAATGCTTCTTAGGAGATGAAAGCTAGCAGGCTGAAATTCTTTTATTCAGGCTTCAAAAATTCCGGAGCCAATAAACACCTCCCTTACCTCCTCAAAACTCAGATCCTCAGGAGGAACAATGATCTCCGACTCCAGGAGTTCCTCTGGCAGAAGAGGTTTTCCTTTTGTTCGGATTACTTCTATCATTTTGGAAAATTCCAGCTTGAAAGCTTCCTTTTTCCCTTCCGCAACAAAATCTACGATTCTATTATCCAGTGCATTCAGCTCGTCATAGAGTTTTCCAGAAATGCGAAATTGTCCTTCTTCCATAATCCTAATGATCATTGGCTTTCCTCCTTCCCAACTTCGGCTTTGAGTTTAGAAAGCTCGGATTCAAGCTTTTTTTCTCTGCTGATTCTGGAAAGTTCCTTCTCAATTTCGTCTTGCCCCTGCCCTGGAAGCTCTGAAAGAGTGCCAGCTTCCATCAGTTCATCCAGAGCCTCCGAGCGAGCTTTCATCTCTTCTATCTTATTTTCTGCCCTTTCCAGAGCCAGCCCCACATCAGCCATTTCTTCACTGATGCCGGAAAAGGACTCGTTTATGCGAACCTGAGCTTCGGCTGCCGAGTACTGGGCCTTAATAGCCTCTTTTCGGGTCCTGAAAATCTCCACTTTGGTTGAAAGGCGTTTTTCAGAAATTATGAGTTTTTCTTCTTGCTTTTCAAGTTCAAGGATTTCCGCATTTATGTCTGCAATTTGCTGCTGGAAAACAGCTTTTCGTTCAAGGGCAAGCCTTGCAAGCTCTTCCCTCTCAACAGCAATTGCTTCCTTTGCCTGTTTTTCGAGTTTTTCGAGCTTTTTTGTAATTTTGGCCCGCTGGAGTTGAAGGCGTTTTTTAGAACTTACAACCTCAGCAACCCCCCGTTTTACATTTTGCAGCATTTCAAGCTGTTTTTCATAAGAATAATCAAGAGTCTCCCGCGGATCTTCCATATGGGTGATCATTTTGTTTATTTTTGACTTAAAAACCATTTCCATTCGTTTAAATAACCCCATTACCTTACCCCCTTGGGCTCTCCTTCTACAATGGATTTTTTCAGTATTTTGAATTCTTTAGTCTCTTTTATGAGTTATTTAGCCTCTTTATTCAGGATTTATTCTGGCTCCCCTTTAACTATAATATTCTAGATTCTATTTTTAGCTTGCCTGGATTGTAGAAGAGCTTCCTAATAAAAGAATTACGGATAAAATATATTATTACATCAGTTATTCGTAATGCGGCGAACGTTTATATATTGAGAATACAACATATATAAAGATATTATGGAAAGCCCCGGAAATCAAACGGAATTTTTCTATACTGAAAAAGGCCTTATTGCCATTGACAGTCCAGTAAAATTGCAAATCTTAAATTTGCTTAAAGAAGATTCCAGCTCCTTTGATGCAATTGTCCGGCATACCGCAAAGGCCAAGTCCACGATTTCCGTCCACCTCAACAAACTCAGAGCCCTGGGACTTGTGGCAGAAGAGCTTGATCCTCTGGATCGACGCCGGAAAACCTATTTTCTTACCTCTTATTACATGGGCCGTTCTCGCAAACCCAGGCTTGAAAATTACAAAAAGGTACTCAAACGGATGGATTCGGCTCGCATTCATGAACCTATTTTTTTTATGGATGTTCTCTTTCATGCTTTTTGCTTTGGCTGCGAAGCTTATGGGCTTGACAATGCCCCCATTATAAAAAAGATAGGAAACGATATTGGAAAAAAGCTTGCCTCGGAATTCAGAGCCAAAGAGCTTGAAGGGCTGCTTGGAGAAATAGCTGCTTTTTTTGAATTGCATGAAAAAATAAGTCTTGTAAAAAAAGACCCTTTAAGCCTGGTTGTCAGAGATTCGTTTAAAGAAGATTCCAGAATAAGTTCTGGCAAAACTCTTTGTGCTTTTGAAGAAGGGTTGATTGAAGGACTGCTTTATGGAAAACTAGGAAAAAAATTCCGGGTAAAAGAGACCGAATGTTATGGGACCGGACATGGACATTGCCTTTTTTCCATAAGCAAATGAAAAAAGAAAAAAAGGAAATGAAAACCAGAAGGAAATACCCCTTCTCATATATTTATATTCTATTTTATTCGGATTTGCCAATTACAACTCCAAGCTGGGATTTAAGGAGCGGACCAATTGCCGCAACAATTCCGGGCCCATCTGTACTTTCCCGACAGACAACAGCATGTTCAAGCAGCCCCAAACGCTCGATTTCATAAATATCTCTGCCATGCCTGGTCTTTTTTATTGCACTTTTAAGCTCCGAGCGGGTTGCAGAATTTACAATAACTCTGTCTGTCCCAGCTTTTTTCCAAGCCCAGAAACGGTCGAGCTGTTCCTTGCTAAAGCTTCCCCTAAGCTCTTTTTTTCTTTCAAGAATTTCCACCTCTACCGGAAGAAAAGGAATAATCCCAAATCTTGCTGCAAGCTGCTTAGGCTTTCCCCTGCCAAGGCCTTTTAGCTCTTCTGCTCCGAGTTTTACCGGAAAGCCTATGTCAACTATAATCACAGCCTCTTCCACAGCTTTAATAAAACCTTTATAAAGCTTCCCGACTTCAGCCTTTTTTACGGGGCTGCCGTATTTGGAATGTAAAAAGTTTGCCGAAACTTCCTCGTCCTCGCCTTCAAGCTGCAGCTCGGCCCAGCCTTCCGGAGTTACTGAGATTTCGCATTCTACCTCAAGGGCTTTTAACTCATTATCTATCAGGGCTTTAAGAGACCTGATTGCTCGTTTCTGATTCCCATATACGGGCTGAAGTATTACTATCGTTTTCATGTTTCTTTCCGTTTAGTTCAATCCTGTTCTTCTCAATTCCGGGCACTTATATCCCGATCAATTTTTTTCTGATATTGGACCCTCAAATCGAAGCCTTCGGGCTCAATTCCTGAGACAAGCTTCAAGATACTTTAAGGTTTTTTCAAGAGCAGGCTTTACTCTAGAATCAATCGGAGTGCCCCCTTCTGCCCCTTTTCTTTCCTCAGTTTCTTCTATCAGAGCCTGCAACATTCCTATATCCCGACTGAACGGTCCAAGTTTGCGAGAAATTGAAGCCCTATCCTCTCCTTTTTCTAAAGCTGCTTTGTAGATTTCCTCAATTTTACCATAAAGAGCCTCTATTTTTTCAAGAATTTCGGCACTTTGAGGGTCCAGTTCTCTTTTCTCAGCCTCTGCTTCAGAAGTAACTCTTTCTCTAGAAACCTCAAAAGCCATAGCTTCTCTTCCTGCTACGAAAGAGCCTGACAAAACTGAGGAAGCTTTGGTATTTTCATTCCTTGTATCAGAACCTTCAATTGAAGGAGCCGCTTTTTGAAGCAGGTCCCTAAATTCCTTTAAAGCAACTTCCACTTTTTTTCCATATTCCGTAAGTTCAACGAACTTTATCCGCCCTTTATACGTGAAGCGGATGATTCCGCAATCTTCCATTTTTGAGAGAATCCTTGTGGTATGGGCAAAAGTAGAATCGATTTCCTTTGAAATTACGGAAGCATAGGTTTTTTCAGTCAAACCTATAAAAAGCAGAGCAAGAGCTGGTTTTTCCTGCAAAAACAATTTTTCTGCATCTTCTTCGGACATGCTATATCACACTTGGATTATTTAGCGGATTTCCGGAGCTTTTATCCGAGCGTCCGGATTATTTTTTTTATCTCCGCAATAGAGGCATCCGTCTTAAAAGCCGTCCCGCTAAAATGGGTTCTTGAGGCTTTAAAGCCTTTTATTTTAAGGGAATCAATTACAAGATCTATCCCACTTGCCGAAACTCCCAGTTGCTTGCAGATTACGTGCTGGTCAAAGAATAGAGGAATATCAAGCTCATCCCTGCAAAAGCTTATGATTTTAGCAGCTTGCTCTTTTGTATTCAGGCTTTTTTCTTCCATTTCCTCAAGCAGCTCGTTGCAAAAAGCTTTTTCCCGCAGGGGTCCAAGCCACATAGGCCCTGCAATCTCTCTAAGCCCTCCACAGAAAGGACATTCCGGCTTTATATGGACTGCAAGCCCCTGAACCGTTTCTCTTTCCCCGCAGTGCGGACAATAGGAAAGAAAGCCCATATACTTAAGGGTTCGGTCAGCCTGTTTCGCTCCCTTTCGGATTTCAAGGTAAGTCCGAACGTAGTGACGGGTCACATGAGAAAAGAGGGGAATTATTGCTTTTTCATGCTTTGCAACTTCTCTTGCACAGGCTCCAAGCAGGATCCTAAGCCCCATTTCCCTGTGAAATTCCCTGTTAAGCGGGACTGCTGCATATTTTCGGATTCCGGAATTTAAATGGGCTCCACAAAGAGGAGCAGTATCGGTTGCCGTAACCGAAAGCAAGTTAAGCGCTGAGACTGCAGCAGCGTCTAAGAAAGGAGCCGGGGTCCCAAAAGGATCAATGTCCACAAGATTGAATTTTGACTCATGGAGTAGCACGTTTGCATTTCTCCGGGAAGCTTCGGCCTTTTCCGAAAGTCCGGCATGTTCGATGTTTTTCTTTATAAGCTCGAAAGCTTCTAGACTCCAGTCGTTTAGGGTTGCGTGAATTCCAACCTCCTTTGCGATTCTAAGTCCTCGGATTCCGGATGCGGAAAAAGCATCCAGATAGCGGATATCCTCTATTTTCAGAGCCTTTTTTGCAAGCAGCCTTTTTACAAAAGCAGCTGTTGCTGCAACATTAATATCGCGGTTGAGCTCCATTGCAGGATTATAAAATACAGGAGCTGCAGAGGGAGGAAAGCTTGAGCCTTCGGGGGGGACTGGCACAAAAAGTTCTGTTCTGCCCTCTATGATTGTTTTACAGTTCATCTAAGGCATTTTATTCTTCTATGTCTTATTTTACCGTAATGGTTGTTCCCATTTTCGGCTGGCTGGATAAACTTAAAATAAGAAAAAGGTTTTTTTAAAAAATATAGATAAATGCAGGGGAATCCCCGATATTTCAATGGAAGAGGATCTTCCCCGTTTATATATTAAGCAAGTTTTTAAGCTTCAGTTACGTTAATGGTCATATTCATTCTTGGCTGTCCTATAATACTGAAATTATATGTGCCCGTTTCATTGAAAGTGTATGGATATGGCCGTCTGTAAGTTAGAGTGGCGTTTTCGAAAAGTCCGTCCTCACTAACCAGTGTAAAAGTTCTTTTCGGGTTGTCATGAAGATTCCACCAGGCAACTATATCCCCTGGTTTTATTTCACGCTCGGGAGGATTTGCCTTAAAGTACTGTAACAAAATCCTATAATTTTGCGGCTCCCTCTCAAGCTCAGAAATCGGAGTTTCCATTTCATCTGGAGATTCTGCTTCATCTGGAGATTCTGCTTCATCTGGAGTTTCCGTTTCATCTGGAGTTTCCGTTTCATCTGGAGATTCTGCTTCATCTGGAGATTCGGTTTCATCTGGAATTTCCGTTTCATCTGGAGATTCGGTTTCATCTGGAGTTTCTGCAGGAGTAGGCCCTGTTTCAGGCTCTGCATTATCTTCACCTATACAACCGGCGGCCAAGCCTGAAATTAATATTATTAGCACAAAGACAGTATTTATTTTCATAAATAAATTCCCCAAGTATCTTTTCAGTGAGCTACCCCTAAGCTAAAGCCTCTGGTGCTTCCTGCTTCAGACTCAAGAGCAGCTTCTACGAGTCCACAGGGTTTTTCCGCCCTTTCGACGGACTTGATTAAATTAAAAGTATATTTTTAATTGGCTGCTACAAAAGTAAATAATATCAAATATTTTTACTAATGCATTAAGGTTTCTGTATGAAAAAATTAAAACGTAGAAGCTTCTGGAACGCAGCGTAAAACCCCAGAAACTTCACTCGGGGCTAGTTCACAGCCTCTGCTTTAAAGCCTTAGGAGATTTACGCGGTCTTCTATAAAAAAGAAGAGGGTTTGATAGAGTTTTTTAGGCAAATCCCAGGGTTTCAGACCATTTAATTCTGGTTTTCCCAAGCTCAAAGCCCGTTAAGATGATAGCTCCACAAAATAAGAGCTATAAGGCCTGTAAAAGCAAGCAAAACAAATCTAATTTTCACAAGAGAGAAAAGCTTTTCGGAGCCTGAGATTTTTGTAAGAAGCACCTTGTTCAGAGTGCTTATCAGGCTTGCAAGAACGGCCGTATTTGCTGCAGTTGTATAGGAAATACTTCCATTTACCGCAAGAAGAGCAACTGAGACGATAACTCCAGAACTGCTAACCAAAGCTCCTATGGAGGTTGCATAAATTCCGGCCGTGCCTGCAACCTGGTTTGCAGTGTTTCCCACAATCAAAATGAGAGTAAAGGCCAGTCCGAATTTGAAGGCCGGCCCTAGAGAAAAGGGAGATTGAATCGAGAGCCCTTCGCTTTCTGTAAGAGAGAACTGCTTTCCTCTTTTAAGCACTATCAGAATTGAAAGGAGGATGACTGCAAATTGGGGAGGCAGCATTAAAAAAGTAGTCTGACCGCTCGGATCTACAATAAAAGCTACAAGGAGGTTTCGGACAAGCATTGCGGTATTGCAGAGCAGAAGCCCCCTTAAAACAGGATCGGCCATCTCCTCACTTTTTTTGGAGAGGCCGGCGAGCGCTCCGGTCGTAGCCTCACTATTTACAAATCCACCAAGTGTTCCAGAATAACTGAGCCCTTTAGAGGCTCCAAATTTTTTCAGGAGAACGTAGCTCGAAAAACTTACAAGGGAGACTAGAACCACTATCATAAGCCCGGATTTCAGGTTAATCAAGCCAAAAAATTTAGTGTCCGGAATTACAGGATAGAGAATGAAAGCAACAACTAGAAATTGCATTGCATTTAAAAGTTCTTCTCTTGAAAGGTTTTCTACAAATTGGTGCATAGGTTGTTTTCCCATTAGGAGGAAGGTTAGCAGGATTGCACAAACAATTGCAAAAAGGCAGTAATCGTAACCAACAAACACTCCTAAGAGAAAAGTTAGGAAGAGAGAGATAGGGCTTGTTACTCCTATGCGCTGAAAAAGGAATATTTTTGAATAGGTTATAATGGAGGCAATTGCCGCAAAAAATAAAGCCGTTATGTACATCAGTTCTGGACCTGCTGAAAGGGCAGCAAAGCTTGAAAGCATGCCTGTTATACAGGTGATTGCAAAAGTCCGGACTCCCGCGAAAATGGCATGCTCTTGACTCCGGTATTCTCTTTCAATTCCTATAAGTATTCCTATCAGAAAAGAAATTATCAATTTTTTAAAAAAATCAAGTAGTAGGGGGTCAAATCCAAATTCCTGTACGATATCCGTGCCAATTCCTCTAAAAGTTTGTAATTTAATGCCCGTATATTTAAATCGGACTCGGTTTCCAAAATTTCTCAAATTTGAGACTTGCCTGTTAAAACGCCGGAATTATTTGAACGTTTAAATTATTGGAGTTGTTGAATCAGGAAAACTCTTAAAAATACCTGACTTCGCAAGTGTCTAATTTCTTTAACAATTTAAAGTATTGAACTGTTAAAGTATTTAAATTATTTTAAATATTAATCAGATATTTTTTATATCAAAGTTCAAAAAGGCCAGAAGAAGCTCTAATTTAAAACTGAGGCTTAATGCTCAGAAAGTGACTCTGGTTTAAAAAACAAGTAAAGAAAAATATTCATAGAAAAAATAAATATAAAAAATTAGGAATAAAAATAAAAAAAGGGAGAAAAGGTATATCTGTTCAAACTTCTATCAATTTTACATCAATAGGTTTTTCCTTATCTGATTCGGCAAGAGTAATCAGAGCACAGCTGCCCTTGCAAGCTTCCCCTGGATTTACTATTATGGCATTTCCTATTTTTTCAACACCTTTTGCCTCGTGGATATGCCCACAGATGATAAGATCCACTCGGGGTGCAACCTTGCCTATGGCAGCGCTTCCTACGTGGCCACTTGGAATTTCGTCGCAAGCCCCCAGAGGAGGAGCATGGGTCAAGAGCACAAGCCTTTCACAGTTTTTAGAACTTTCAGCCGAACTGATCAGCTCCTCAAGGCTTTTTTCAATCTCCTCTTCCGAAAGCTCAAAAGGAGTGTCAAAAGGAGTCGGGTTTGAACCTCCAAGCCCTAGAAAGTGGATATTTCCAAAGGTTTTTGCCCTGGCATGAAGATTCGTGACCTTAGTTTTCTCAAGGGTTTTTGGAAGGCTTTTAAGGTCACAGTTTCCGGGAATAGCAAAAACCGGTTTTCCGAATTTATCTAATATTTTAAAAAGTTCTTCTGCTTTTTCGTCAGGGCCAAAATCGGTCAGATCCCCGGCTAGAAGAACAAGGTCAAAGTTTCCTGCTTTTTTAAGCAGCGCTTCTACTTTTGAATAATCTCCATGAAGATCCGCAATAGCAAGTAATTTCATTATATCCCATCCGGCTCCGGGATCTAATTTTTAAATCTGTTTTTCCTTCCCGGACCCTCTATCCTTAAACATGCACACATCTTTTATATTCCTTCCGTAAATATAATGCCTCCATGCGTGATATTGTAATCATAGGGCACAAAGCCAAAACGAGCAGCGACTTTTCCTTAAATGATCTTCCCGGAGCCGCAGGCCGGATGGATATTCTCTGTCGCTGTGTAAGTTCTGCCCTTTTTCTCTCCTTTGGGATGAGGCGAGACGTAAATGTGCACCTCTTACTGCTAGGAGAGCCAGATCCCGGCAAAATTATTCGTTTTGAAGGACAATATCTGCGATATCTAAACCCTGATGAACGAAGCAGCGCTTCTCTTATAAACAAAGCCCTTAAAAAGGAAGTTTCGAATCTCGAAGTCCGCTCTACGCCAGGAGTCTGGATCCGTAGAGGGGAGTTTAAAACCCTCCTCGACGAGTTTGAAGGTCGTGCTCTTTATTATCTTCGGGAAGATGGAGAAGATATCCGAAAAGTTGCAGAAGGCTTTTCTGATCCCGTGTTTATTTTGGGAGACCATACCGGAGTTCGGGAAGAAGAGGAAGCTCAGCTTCTAAAAGCCGGAGCAAAAATTATATCCGTAGGCCCTCTATCCCTGCATTCCAACCACTGCATAAGCCTGATCCACAATGAAATGGACAGGCTTGAGGCCAAAAATAAATAAGGAATATTAGTAATAAGAATTCAAAAAAGGGAGTATCAGATGGACATCATTGAAATTTCCAAGAAAATAATAGAAGAAGGGCCGATCTGCGATCACTGCCTGGGTCGGCAATTCGCAAAATTATCCACCGGACTTAGTAATCGGGAGCGGGGACAGGCTATAAAGCTCACGCTTGCTTTGGAAGGGGATCGATTAAAAAGGGACGAAGCTGAGGATTCCCTTTTGCAGACCCTTGCCCCATGCAGCGTTTTTGCAAGAAAAGCCCTGAGACTTAAAGGTGAGGATGAACAGTGCTGGCTCTGCCTTGACCTTTTTAAAAAACTTGACTCTTTGGCCGAAGCCGCGATCCATGCTCTTGAAGGGCTTGAATACTCGACCTTTCTTGTGGGCACAAAGGTAAGCGGACTGCTAAGTGAAAATGAAGAAGTCCTCTGGGCTGAAGCCGGAACTGCTTACGCGGAGCAGTTAAAGACTGAAATCAACCGTGAGGTTGGAAAGAGAATTGCAGAAAAAGTTGGAAAAGAGGTAGCTTTTGAAAATCCAGATATTCTGATAACCCTTGAGCTTGCAAAGGAAGAGCTTAAGCTTCAGCTCCGTTCAGTCTATATTTATGGAAGGTATAGAAAACTTCTAAGAGGAATCCCTCAGACTCGCTGGCCCTGCCGCAAATGCAGGGGAAAAGGGTGTGAGAGTTGTAATTTTACAGGCAAGCAATACCCAGAATCCGTGGATGAAAATATAAAGGAGCCTGTAATTGAGGCTTTTGAGGCCGAAGATACGGCTTTCCATGGCGCAGGCAGAGAAGACATTGATGCGCTTATGCTTGGAACAGGCAGACCTTTTGTTGTGGAGGCAAAAGCTCCGAAAAAGCGGGACTTTGACCTTGCACTTCTTACAAAGCAGATAAATGAAAAAGCAGCCGGAAAAGTTGAAGTCAGGGATCTGAAATTTGTTTCAAAAGGGGTTATTGAAAAGCTTAAAAGTTCAAAGGCGGATAAAGCTTATAAGCTTAAAGTTACATTTAAAGAGCCTGTTTCAGAGGAAAAGCTTAAATCCTGCCTTGAAGCTCTTAGCGGTGCTGAGATATCTCAGCAGACTCCTCAAAGGGTGTTGCATAGACGAGCCGACCTTCTCAGGAAACGGCTTGTGCACAACATGGAACTTGAGGAGCTTACAGAGGCAGGATACGCTTATATCACTGTTAAATGTGCAGGCGGGCTCTATGTAAAAGAGCTAGTTTCAGGAGACACCGGAAGGACGGAACCGAGCCTTAGCGGCCTCTTGGGCATGCCTGCAACAGTCGAGGAACTCGACGTTATCAATGTCGATATTGAAATCTGAAAGCTGGAACTGGTCCGGTAGCTGCTGTCTGGACTTGCTTTCTGGATATTAAATTATTCAGATTCTTATTTATAATAAATAAACCAAGTATTTGAGCATTCTAACGGAGGAACAAGCGATGACAAATTCACATGGTGAGAAACGTTGCACAAGGTATAAATTAAAGAAATCAATCCGCGAGCGAGGAATTTCGCCCGTGGTAAGGGCAATTCAGGAATTTAAAGCCGGACAGATGGTCCATATTGACATCGACCCTAGCTTCCAGAAAGGTATACCTAATGCTAAATTCCAGGGTTCGACAGGAAAAGTTATCGGCCAGCGCGGCCGTGCCTATCTACTTCAGGTGAAATATGGAAATGCACTAAAAAAAGTCATCTGCATGCCCAGTCACCTCAAGCCACAGCGATTAAACTAATTTCAATAAATAAAAGCGGGCTTAGTTAAGTGAGGGGCTTAAAGGTTCAGCATTTGGGATTGGCCCGCGGATATTCAGCCTGTATAAGCTCTTTGCCCTTTTCCTTTTCCCCGGACTTAGGGTATTTATACCCTAGCTCTTCAGAGAAGATCCGAAAAAGCCAAGTTTTATAAAATTGGAGGAAAGAGCGTTTTTTAGAACAGGTTTGAATTCCACCTTTTTGGGTTTATTATTTTAAGCTTGAGCCAAAGAAAAACCTTCTCTAAATAATTTTAGAAAGGAGGCCGAGCTCTTATGCCGGTATTTTCTCTAAAAAAAGTTTGAAAACATCTATAATTATATATTGTTTAGTGACATATACTGAATCAATATCTTTACTATAAAAGGCTCCTGTATTAGGTTTATGATTTCACAGGGTATATAAAGCTTCAATCTAAACTGGATATGCAGATGAAATTGAATCCGGAAAGGCTGGATGAGGGTATGGGCGATTTGCTTGTAGAGACTACTGAATTCTATCTTTTAATTTAAGAAGAGTGTATTCCTATGATAGTAAAGGATGTTCTGAGTGAAGAATTATTAACACTTGCCGAAGTCAAGGAAATGCTGACCGAAATCATGGAGGAACGCAAAGAGAGGGACCTTGAGGTTGGATACGAGTTCAGAAAAGCCCTCAACCACGCCGAACTCTTTGCAAAGACCGGAGGGGAGAAAGCCCGGGAACTGGTAAATAAATTGCTTGAGCTTGAGAAAATGAGCCCTGTCATCGCGGTCCGGATAGCCGACCTTCTGCCCCAATCTCGAGATGAACTCAGGTCAATTTATACGAAGGAAAAGTATACCCTGAGTAATGAAGAACTGGACCAGATTTTAGAATATGTTGCGGAAGCAATGGCTTAACTCCGGCTTTAATTAATAATAATAGACAAAGCAATTCAATTTTCCCGAGGGGGCCCCGGGAAAAAAGATTTTAGGCCGGGCAGGGTTCAAAGGGGCTTAGATTCCTCGGGGGTTCGAGTTTTAACAAAACCACCCGGCGGATAGGGTTTAGTTTATATAAGATTTTAAACGGACTCTAGATGCGCTTAAGCCTCGAGTTCTTCTCCCTGAGAAAGTAGATAACTAAAAAAACCGTTGAGGTTATATAAACCTTGTAATAAAATAACCCTAATGGTTAAAAAAATCCTTCTGGGTTTCTGAACTTGTTTGGATAAGGAATTTGGATAAGGAAAGATGCAAGTATAAACAGAAAAAGCTCAAGGAAATGCAGGAAAATGGCAGGAGCTGAATCTCCAAAGAGCATTTAGCTGTAGCTGAAAGTCTAGATATATATCCAAAGTAGTATCATATGTAGAAATCATGATAAGCTAGAGATTTGTTAATAGAAATTCATATGTAGATTTGTTAATGTAAATACATAATTGGCTCATTAAGCAAACTTTAAAATAAAATTATTAATGAGCGATTCGATGGATTATTTGGATGGGTGTTGATGAAAGCAGATAGATCACAGACTGGAACTTCTTATTCGGGCAGGTCTAATTACGGAAAGTACTCATCAGGCAGGCGCCAGACAGGCAAACGTTATCCTGATAAAGAATCTCGCTCATCCAGAAGATCTGGAGAAAATGCGGGCGAAAGAGAGGAGTACGTCTGGGTGCTTGATTATCTCCCTTACGGAAAATCCGTAGATAACAGACCCTTACTTCAGAAAAAACCTCTCGTTCAGGCCGTAGGAGATAAAAAGTTCACCCTCATGGAACTTGTCCCAAAAGAAGGAGTCGTACCTGATATTCAGGCCCGGGTGTATATTGGTTCAGGAAACCGGGATATAATAGACCATGTAAAACAACGGATTGCTTATAAGGATCTGACTTACGGGGCAAATCTTGAGCTTCCCTTTATTCTTGAGGCCTGCGTCCGGCACCAGGAAGAGAGGTTTGTGAAATTTTTCAATGAGGCTCATCCCATCACCACCCGCTTGCATATGCTTGATCTCCTTCCAGGAATTGGGAAAAAACTCATGTGGGCTATCATCGATGAGCGCAAAAAAGGAAAATTCACAAGTTTTGAAGAAATCCGAAAAAGGATTCCGGCCCTTTATGATCCTGCAAAACTTATTGTTAACAGGATTGAAGAAGAGCTCAAGGACGATTTTATTAAGTATAGGCTCTTTACAACTCCCCTGCGTTCTCAAAGGCGCAGATAAGTAAAGAATAAAAAATTTACCTCCAACCCTTTTACTTTTTTTAAAGTATTACTAATATTTTAACCTCTTCAGGAGGTCTAGATCTTGGTCCGCTCAATTCTCAAAAAATATAACATAAAGGGAGGTACTTTTGACCAGCACTTCCTTGTTGATTCCGGCTACCTTGACCGGATAGTAGCTGCAGCCGAACTGAGCCCCGAAGACATTGTCCTTGAAATCGGAGCCGGAATAGGAAACCTTACCGAAAGGCTTGCAAAGCAGGCGAAAAAGGTTGTCGCAATCGAACTTGATCCCAGATTAGTCGAGGTCCTCAAAGCCCGCTTCAAAGCTTGCGAAAAGCTTGAAATCCTTGCAGGCGATGCTTTGAAAGTGGACTTTCCAGCTTTTGATAAGGTGGTCTCGAATCTACCCTATTCGATTTCTTCGGAAATTACCTTCAAGCTCTTGCAGCATCCTTTCAAGCTGGGAATTTTGATGTATCAGTACGAGTTTGCAAAACGCATGGTCTCTTCCCCAAATCATAAAGACTATTCTCGCCTGACTGTAAACACTGCTTATTTTGCTGAAGCTTCGATTCTTATGAAAGTTCCAAAAGGGGCTTTTCAGCCCGTTCCGGAAGTGGATTCGGCCGTAATAAAACTTGTGCCAAGACCCTCTCCTTTCAAGGTCCAAGACGAAGCTTTTTTTCTAAATTTTGTAACCGCAGTCTTTAGCCAGCGTCGGAAAAAACTCAGAAACGCTATCCTGAACACAAATCACCTTCTAAAGCTTCCGGCAGTAAAGGAAGCTGTAAACCAGCTTCCGGCCGAATTCCTAAATAAAAGGCCAGAAAATCTCAAAGCCTGCGAGCTTGCAGAAGTTGCGAATCAATTGGTGAAATTTAAAACAAAGCCCAAGCAAAAAGAGGAATTCATCTCTTAATCGGATTCTTCTTCTAATTATTATTATTATTATTATTATTATTATTAGTGGCTAGGAATAATTATGGTGGAAATTCAGTATAAAAATGCCAAAGTGAAGCTTGGGCTTGAAGAGCTTGTCTATGAACCTGCCGAAGATTCCTTTTTGCTGGCTGATGCAGCTCTTAAAGAGCTTGAAAATTTAGGGAAAGCCAGAAGGGAAAAAGCCAAAAATGGAAAAACCAGTGAAATTGGAAAAGCTGAAAAAGCAGGACAAGAAATGCGCATTCTAGAAATTGGAACTGGTTCAGGCTTTATTTCAGCCGTTCTTCAGGCCAGCCCTTTTCCTGTCCGGGTGCTTGCAACCGAAATTAACCCCCATGCAGCCCTCTGTGCAAAAGAAAATGGGGTTGAAGTGCTTAGAGCCGATCTTTTTGGAGGGGTTAAGCCTGCAGGCAAAAAAAGGCATTTTGATCTTATTCTCTTTAATCCCCCTTACCTTCCAACCTCCAAAGAAGAAAAAGTTCCAGGCTGGCTAAATTGTGCCTTTGATGGCGGGCTCAGCGGGCGGGAAACTCTTAATCGCTTTTTGGATAAAGTCGGAGCTTATCTTAGCTTGGACGGAGAAGTGCTCCTACTGATTTCTTCGATAACTGGGGAAGCAGAAGTAAAGGAAAAAATGGAAAAGCTAGGCTTTGAAGTTGAGAGCTTGAGCAGAAAAAAAGTTTCTTTTGAAGAGCTGATAGTGCTCAGAGGTCGAATTTTGGAATCTGTTTTGTAAGCTTACTTCTTTTATTTGGTTCCTGTTTTCGGATTTATTAATAAAACTCCCAAAACTCCCAGAAATAAAAGGAAAAAACCGTAAACCAGAACCTTAAAGCTCAGGCGGGTGAATAAAAAAGCCAGAAAAAGGATCCCAAGAGCAGAAGGGATTGGAAAATTTCTGATATTTAGGGGAACTTTGAAGGGGCGCTTTTTTTCAGGGGCTGTATAGCGGAGTTTTATAAGGGAGAGGTTGACCGCAGAAAAGACAATAAAAATCATAAAATTTGATATATTTGCCACAGTTGTGATATCTCTTATTAACACAAAAAGCATGGAAAGGGCAAGGATAGCCATGATTGAGACCCAAGGAGTGCCCCGAATAGGGTGGACCTTAGCGAGAATGTTTGGAAGGGATGCAGAATCAGCCATCCCATAGACTATTCTTGAGCCTCCGAGCAAAAGGACAAGGATGGTATTTAGCGTGGAAAAAAGAGCTATCCAGGAGAGCAAGATAAAAGCTTCAGAGCCAAAGTTCAGGGCTGCAACCTCAGCTAGAGGAGCTTTTGAAGCGGCTAGGGTTCTAAAATCAAGCACACTTACAGCAGCTACTGCAACGCAGATGTAAAGGCTGATCGTGCTTATAATTATAAGAAGCAGCGCTTTTGGCATTGTCTGCTCGGCCTCTTTTGTTTCTTGGGCAAGCCTTACAATGTCCTCAAAGCCTAAAAAGGCAAAAAAGATCAGAGCAGAGGCTTCAAAAACCGCAGGGATGCCTCCATCTCCTGCCTCAAAATAATTGACCGAACCAAAGAAGGGAAGCCCGATGTAGAGAATAATCAAAAGCCCAAGGATTTCAATTAGAGATATAAGTCCTGCAAGTCGAGCTGATTCCTTGATTCCGTAAAGCAAGACGAGCCCGAGCAAAAGCAAGACGAAAAGGGCCCCACTTAAAATTCTTCCTCCGAAGAGGGCACTGAAATACCCTCCAAAACCCAAAGCAACTGCGGAACTTGTAACACAGACTACATAAAGGGCAAGCAGGCCTATGAGAAGCCCTGCCCTTTCCCCAAAAGCCTTTCTGACAAATTCGTATTCAGCTCCTGCTTTTGGATACATAGAAGAAAGTTCCATATAACTAAGAGCGGAAAGCCCTGCAGCTATTCCTGCAAAGAGAAAGGAGAGCCAGACAAGGTTTCCGGATAAACCTGCGGCTTTTCCTAAGAGTACATAAATTCCGGCACCAAGAACGCTGCCTACCCCACTTAAGGTAACTTCTAGCAAACTCAATTCCGGCTTCAGGCCAGGCTTTTGACCCATGGCTTAAATCCTGTAGCTCTTCTAAATCATACAGTTTAGTTTTTTATCTGAATTTATTTGATTCTGGCTTTGGCTTTAATTTAGATCTTCCCTATAATTAGTACTCATACCTTTCTATATACTTCTGCTCTACTTCGGCTCTATCTCTTTTCTTCCTTGGGCCCTACCCCTCTTAGCTCCGCTTGCTCCCGTCCCTAGTCCCCTTCCTATATTCTCTTTATCTCTTCCATTTTATCTTCCTTAGCCCGGCTTTTCTATCAGCCTATAGCCCAAACAACCTCTTCAGGATAAATACTTGAAACCCTAAAATCAATAATTATATTGATTATTTTATTTGATCATTTAATTCGACTACCATATCGCTCATTATAGCCGGTTTCTCTTATCAGCCGGGATCTTAATAATTAGGGAGAGGCTTCATGGATACGAAAATGAACTCTGAATGGGTAAAAGAACAAGAAGAGATGGTATTATCTCTTTGTATCTGTCAGGAATGTCCTTCTTGGGTGGAATGTGGGGAAAAAGGAGGATATTGTTTTGGAACTATCGGAAAAAGTGAGTGTATCTTCGAAGAAAAGGGTTGTATTTGCCTTGGTTGCCCGGTAGCCGATAAATCCGGGCTGGAATTTATGTATTACTGCACGCAGGGTTCTGCTAAGGAACAGGAAAAATAAGAATTAACTCCGAATTCTGAGCTGATAAAAAATTTGAAGATATAGGGAAAAAGAGGTTTTACGGTCAGGGTTTTTCCTTATAAGAGTTTTCCTGCTCTTTTTTTGCGAGCAGCTCTTAAAGATAGGCCTGAGTCACATAGCGCCTCATCATTCTATGGCTATTGAAATAATAGGCTATCATACTGATGGAATTATTCATCAGCTTAAACCATTCGTCTCTGCGCTTATAGTAGGTGGGAACGATTATGTAGTAAAGCTTGTTATAGAGATCGTTTATTTCGCAGGCTCTACACTCCTCTTCTGAAAGCGGCTCGTCAGGCTCAGGGCCTATTGCCCAGCCGTTTACGCCTTCGATCCAGCCTTCAATCCACCAGCCGTCAAGGACACTAAAATTTATTACCCCATTATGTGCAGCTTTCATCCCGCTTGTTCCGGAAGCTTCAAAAGGTCGCTGAGGAGTGTTGAGCCAGAGATCCACGCCTGCAACCATGCGGGACGCAAGCTCCATATCATAGTTTTCCAGAAACACGATTTTCATTTCAGCTTTGAGCTCTTCCATATACCCAAAAATTTCCCGGATAAGCTGCTTTCCAGCTTCGTCTTTGGGATGGGCTTTGCCTGCAAAAATAAGCTGGAGTTTCCCTTTTTCGTTTATTTTTCGAAGCCTTTCAAGCTCTGAAAAAATAAAGGCTGGACGTTTGTATTCGGTCATTCTTCTTGCAAAACCAAGAGTCAGGGTCTCATAGTCCATTCCCACTCCGGTTCCTTGATTTACATAGTCAATTAGAGCTTTTTTTGCATTTCTGTGGGCAGCCCAGATCTCGTCATCTGGAATTCCATCCGCCCGCACAAGAAGTTCGGGCTCATTTGCCCAGCCTGGAAGATAGCGATCATAAAGCTCTCGGAAAAAAGGGGAGGTCCAAGTATAAGAATGAACCCCATTTGTGATCGCTTGGATCTGGTACCCCGGAAAAAGCTGCTGGGAAATCCGGCTGTGTTGCTTTGTAACCCCGTTTATATAGGCAGAAAGGTTGAGAGCAAAAAGGCTCATATTCAGCTTTTCTTCTCCTCCAAGCTTCTTTAAAATCTTAAGATCTTCCCTTTCCGGAATCAAGCTTTCCACAAGCTTGTAGTCAAATTTGTCATGTCCAGCTTCTACAGGAGTATGGGTTGTGAAAATGCAGCGCTTGCGAACCTCGGAAATATTTGTCCCGTTTTGTCTTAAAAGTTCCAGAGCAAGAAGACTTGAATGCCCCTCATTCATGTGGTATTTGCGTATACTAAAACCGAGAGCCTCAAGCATCCTAACTCCCCCTATCCCAAGCACGAGCTCCTGCTTAAATCGGTAACTTTCATCTCCCCCATAAAGATAATCGCAAATCCCACGATCTTCTTCGTGGTTTTCCTCAAGGTTAGTATCTAGAAAGATTACCGGAACGCTACTTCCTGTATGACTTTTGCAAGGGTAGAGCCAAGCCCTGAGCTTAACCTCCCGCGCTCCAAGCTTAACTTTCACTTCCTCAGGCAAAGGGCTCATAAACTTTGAAGGCTCCCACAAAACCCCGTGTTCTGTTTGCCCGCCTTGAGAATCAAGTGTCTGCCTAAAATAACCCCTGTTACTTAAGAGGCTAACTCCTACAAGAGGGATGTTAAGATCTGCAGCCGAACGGATCGTATCTCCTGCAAGCACTCCGAGGCCTCCCGAGTATGTGGGAATCTCAGATAAAAGTCCAATTTCCATAGAAAAATAAGCGATACTCTGGCCGCTTAAAACCCCTTCCGAAGCCCTCATCATTTCGATTTCCTTATCCTAAATTTTCAATTTTTCCAGAAGGTTTAGTTTTTCCGGAAAAATACCCCTTAAAATAGATATTGATAATTCTATATCAATTGCCCGCTGGCAAAGACCTATTAAATGATAAAAAGGCTGCAAAACCCTGTGAATAAAAAGCTTTGGGGTTTGCAGCAAGAAAAAGCATTCAATTTTGGCAGTTCTGGCTTAGGAATTTATCAATTTCCGTTTTCAAAAGTTGGCTTAGGATTTTTCCATCTACTTTTCCTCTGTACTCTTTCATTACGATTCCCATAAGAGGACCAAGAGCCCCCGGCCCTTTTTCTAAAATGAAAGCTCCCTTTTGCTTGACAAGGTCCGAGATAAAGTTTTCAACTTCAGCAGGGTCAAAAGCCGAAAGACCCAGGCTTGAAATCACTTCGGACACAGGAGTTTCTGGCGTCTTTGCAAGCGCTGTCAAAAGTTCCTGAAGCGCTTCTTTTGCAATTTCTCCGGCCGAAATCGCTGCAAAAACCCCTTCAAAGTGTTCTTCTTTTAGAGAATCGACTTCCACCCCGCTTCTTCTAAGTTCGGGCAGGATGCCTACAAGAGTGCGGGCAAGCAGAGTTGCGCCCACAAGTTCGTCTTTTCCATAAACTTCAGCTAGTTTTTCGAAGAGAGGAAGATCCTTTGAATATGCGATTTTTTCAGAAAGTTCGGGATTCAAATCATAGTCAATTGTAAAGCGTTTTGCTCTTTCGGTAAGAAGTTCTGGAGTTTCGATAGACTCATAATATTCTCGAGAAATTTCAACTGGTGGGACATCGGTTTCAGGATACATACGGGCAGCTCCGGGCAGGGGTCTCATATAAGCTGAGTTTCCGTCAGGTAAAACCTTTCGGGTCTCTTCCGGAATTCCCATAAGAGCTTCCTGGGCCCTTTTAATGACAGCCTCAAGAGCAAGTCTAGCTTTTTCAGGCTCAGCTGCAACCATTACAACTGCACTATCTTCTTTTGCCCCAAGAGCAGTTCTAAGAGCCTGAACTTCCTTTTCGCTTATTCCATAATTGGGAAGCTCATCGGTATGAAAGATTCCTCCGACCCCTGCGGTCTTTGCTCGGTCCGAAAACTCAGTTCCAAGCCTTCTTCCGGGCTGAACTTCTCGACCTACAAAACCCTCAAAGCCTTTGAGATGGGCGGCCAAAATGACCCCGTTTTTCATGCCCTGGATAAGGACTTTGGATTTTGTGTTCTGAAAAAGCCCGGTTGCATCAAAAATCTCTTCACAGACAAAAGCTCCGCGAGCAAGGAGTTCCTCTCTAATTTCTAGGAGGTTAAGCTGCCTTTCAACTTCACGAGCGACGATTTCTTCTATAAGATCAAGAGCTTGGACCCCTTTAATTTCTACTCTTGCTCCTTTTGCAATCGAGATATTGATATCCTGTCTAATGGTTCCAAGCCCTCGTTTGACCTTACCTGTAGACCTGAGCACCATCCCTATATATTCCGCAACTTCTCGAGCCTGTTTTGGGGATTTAATATCCGGAGCCGTTGCAAGTTCCACAAGAGGGATTCCGAGCCTATCCAAGGAATAGATAACGGAATCGCCGATCTCTTCAAGCTTTTGAGCCGCTTCTTCCTCAACGCAGAGACTATCTACCCCACAGCTTCCAAGCGAAGTTTCGATAAAACCATCACTTGCAAGGAAAGCCGTCCTCTGAAAACCACTGGTGTTTGAGCCATCGACCACAATCTTTCTCATAATATTCATTCGGTCAACCGGTTTCATATGGAAAAGTTTTGAGACTCCAAGTGAGATTGCCAAAGCTTCTCGATTAATTTCTCCAGGGGGTTCCTCGTCGTTTTCGACAAGACAGGTAGAGTCGTAAGCTTTGTAAATATATTTTCTCCGGATTTTTGTCTGCTCGACTGCAGCTCGGTCTTTTTCCCCCATCTCACTTTCAGTGGCCCTGAGATAGCGGAAGAATTCATGGTTTGATTCTTCCCTATCCCGAATCAAAGTCGGGCATTTGCAGAAAAGTTTTGCTTTTGAGTCCAACTGCTGATGAATCTCAAGCCCCGCTTTTAATCCAAGTTCCGTATAATCATATTTCCTCATGCTTTCACCTTAATCGTCATAGGAAGTGCCCTTTTAATGCTAAGAAGTATAACTTATAAGGGACCCCCTTTTCAGGGGCGTTTAAGTTTCCTGTATTTCAAATAAGTTTGTTTTCGAATAGCTTTCAAATCTTAAATAATTAGCTGGAAACTTACTATAAAAAGTAGGTCTGAATGGATAAAGCGTTCCCTTAAGTTTTATAGAAAATGTATGGGGAAGATATGGGATTTTAAAATAGAAAAAGATACGCTTGTCTATGCCTGAGAGTTTTTAGGGGAAGAGCATGTATGTATGACCTGATAATTATCGGAGGGGGGCCTGCAGGGCTTACGGCAGGAATTTACGCTGTACGTTTCGGGCTCAAAACCCTTGTTCTGGAAAGAAGTTTTGTTAGCGGACAGATAGCGCTTACCGAGATTGTGGAAAACTATCCGGGTTTTAAGGCCATTACAGGTCCGGAACTTATGCAAAAATATAAAGAACATGCCGAAGCGGCTGGAGTGAAAACCCGGCTGGAAGAAGCTCATTCTGTTCGCAACGGAGCCGGGGCGTTTATGGTTTCCACGGGAAAAGGAGAAGAGGTAGGAGAGCTTTTCAAGGCTAAAGCCGTAATTCTCGCAAGCGGGGCAAATCCAAAACATTTGGGTGTGCCTGGAGAGATCGAGTTAACTGGAAAAGGGGTTTCTTACTGTGCTACCTGTGATGGACCTTATTTTAAGGATAAAACCGTAGTCGTTATTGGAGGAGGAGATTCCGCGGTTACAGAGGCTCTAATTCTTTCAAAAATTGTAAAAAAACTCTACCTTGTACACAGGAGAGCCGAACTCAGAGCCGTAAAGCTGCTTCAGGAAAGACTCTTTGCAATTCCCAATTTTGAATTCATTCTAAATAGCGTTGTACAAGAAATTGTGAGGGCGAAGGGGAAAATCCCAAAGGTTTCGAAGCTGAGGCTTAAACACGTTAAAAGCGGAGAGAAAAGTGAACTTGCTACCGAGGGGGTCTTTATTTATATAGGGCTCCGTCCGAATACCGAAATCTTTGACGTTGAAAAAGATGAAAAAGGGTTTATCCTAACAAACGAATGGATGGAAACTTCTGAAAAAGGGATTTTCGCAATCGGAGACTGTAGAGCAACCACAATCTGGCAGCTTGTTACAGCTGTTAGCGATGGGGCTGTGGCAGCTACAGCTGCAAACAAATATATTTTGGACCTTAAGTAAAGGCTCAAACTTAAGGGTTCAAACAACAAAGGAGTTAGTTAAAAATTAACGTAAGAAGCTATTGAAGGAAGAAAGCCATAACAAGGGTAGAGGATAAAAATCAAAAATCTCATATACACTCCTCTCCAATTCTAAATATATGGAAATCAAAGGAATTGCGCGGGAAACCCTTCATTTTATTCTCGAAGCCAGTCGGTCCATGGCGCCTCTGGAATTTGCGGGGCTTTTGCAGGAAAAAGATGGGGTTATAACAGAAGTTCTGATTTTGCCCGGAACTGAGTCAAGTAATAAAAGCGCAATCCTTAGGCTTTATATGCTCCCAAACATCAAAGCCGCAGGCTCGGTTCACAGTCATCCAGGTCCAAATCGGAGCCCTTCAAAAGCGGATCGCAGGCTCTTTTCAAAAACTGGGGACTGTCATATAATCGCAGGTTTTCCCTATGACAAAAAGAGCTGGACCTGCTATGACAGGACTGGAAAAGTAAGGAAGCTACCGATTCTTGACCTTGAATTTGAAGAGGAAGAGGAAGAGGAGTTTTTTTGATCGCTTTATAGGCAGTCAATCGGATTGAAGAAGGAGGAGATTACACAAAAAATATCGAAAATTATTCCTCCTTGGCTCAGCCAGGCAGCAGCTCTTTTAACCAATTAACTATTGAATGGTAAGCCTCTCTTATCGGACTAATCACTTTTGATTGAATAAAATTCTCAGCTTGAGAAGGCTTGGGTTTCTCAGGCTCTATCGGAGGGGCGGATTTACCAGCCTTTGAAGAAACTACAGCCCAGATCCCTAAATGTCTAGAGCTAGAAGTTAGGATTTTATCCTTTGTATCCACGAAAGTGGGCATGATTACCCAAGCTTCTTTGAACTCATTCCAGTAAGCAAGTTTCAGTTCAAAAGGGTTTCCAGCAACCATTTCCAAATCATCTTCAGTGTAAGGGACTGAAATCCTTGCGTTTTTTGAAAGTTCCCCCTCAATTCCTTCTATCTCAAAACAAAACGAAGCAAATTGCTGCCCTTCAGGAGCCGGAGGAAGGGCCCCAGGCTCAAGGGCTCTTAGAATGATTTCAGTTTCTGGACTTGCAGCCCCTTCAGGGATTAAGACGGAACAGTTTCCTTTTGGAAAAGAAAGCAAAAGGGTCTTTTGGCCGTCAAGCAAAGTCCTGACTTCTCCTTTCCCTAATATAAGCTCTCCTTTTTCAGGATCCTCCTCTCCAAAAACGCTCTTAGTTTCCGGAGCCGGAATTATCTTTGCAGAGCCAAACCCTTTTCCTCCCCTCTTTTTTGGAGGAGTTTTTTTAAGGTAAATCCTATTTTTTATACTTTGTTCAGTACATAGACAGCCACAGCACCAGTCAGCAGTACAGCCTGGCCTGAGAAAATCCTCTGAATAAGGAATAAGG
>JAQUFK010000126.1 GCA_028684695.1 Methanosarcinaceae archaeon
ACTCTGCAATTTTTAGCATTTCAGCTTTTTCAAAAGAGCCTACAAGCCCAAGTTCAACTTCTCCAATTTCCCAGGACAAGATATTAAGTTCCACTCCAGGAATCTCAATATATTCTCCATAATTTCCATTGATCCTGAGCTTTTCTGAGTCCTTATCCAGCTTAATTTCTTTGGATTCATTTTTCTTTTCCATTTTATCTAAGCTTTCAAGAAGTGAAAAGCAGGCTCCCTCTTCATTTATATATACAAGCTTAACACTTTCTATCTCTCGCAAAATATACTTTTTTGAGATCTCCCTTTTAGACACGATTGAATGGTTGAAAGTATAGCCTTTAGGAAGAGATTGAATGGTTGAAAGTATAGCCTTTAGGAAGATATTCTGGGACCAATATTTCAAAAAAGCTTAGCTCTTCTTTTGCTTCTTCTAAACTCAGTTTCTCTGGAAGCTGAATCTCAGAGGCGTCAATCTCAATTTCTTTTACCCTAATTCCTTCCGGAAGCTTAAATTCAGTCTCAGGAATTCCTGTATTGATCTTCAGCTCTCTGAGCTCTTTTTCCATAAAAAGACTTCCGTCATTGTAGTAGCTTTCACTTCTGAGAGGCAGCCAAGTTTCCTTATCGATCCAGACTCTATCGCCCTTCTTTTCCTGAGAATGGGGAGAATTTCCAGCAGATAGGCCTCTCTGCCATTAAGTTTTTCAGTTTTCAGAAAAGAACTTTCATTAATGCGAATAAAAGGAATTTGCAAGGGAAATTCATTTTCCGCTAATTTATAGAACTCAGCGTTAAAACCCCTGAGTCTTCAGCTCAGGGGTAGTTCACACCGATCTTCTGATCAAATAGATCCTTCAAATAAACCTTTCAAAGCGTTCTTTTTTGGCTTTGCAAATAGGACAGCTTTCCGGAGGTTCGTCCCGGGCGCAGAGATAACCGCAGACAGGACACCTCCAGACAGGTTTTGAAAGAATTCCGGCAAAGGAATGTTTGCTTTTAAGCCTTTCTTTTCCTTGCGTTTCGTGCTTCGGAAAAGCCCTGAGTTCAGGAAGAGGCCGCCTTTCAGGGACTGGTTTTGCTTCTTCTTCTCCATTTTTTACATTTTCCGAGACATAAAGGGCACAGTAACAAGCTCCGTACTCATTTAGGTCAGCATCCCTATAATCACAGGGGCAGATTATGTCCAAATCTTCTTCTTTTTTTCCGGCTGCAAGTCTGCAGGGACAAGCCTGATATCCATATCTTTTTTTATTGACCAAGAGCCCATAAACCAGTTCTTTGCTAATCCCGCTCTCTGGATTTAGGTGATATCCCGCCTGCTCAGCTTCTTTTTCAAGTTTTGAATATAGCTTTTCCACTTCTTCATCCAAGGGTTCAAGCTCTTCTCCTTCTCTTTTTTCCATATTCTCCCCCCTTAAAATCCAAGAAAACCAAGACTTTCTCGAAGCTGCTTTTCCTTAAAGCCCACAATAACTGTTTTTCCCTCAATTACGGTCGTCGGAAAAGAAAGTAGAGGGTTATACTTTTTTACTTCCTCAAGCACTTCTTTTTCCTCTGCCCCTTTTAGTCGGTCCACATAGACAAAGTCAAATTCCACACCCAGCTCGCTTAGCAGTTTCTTTGTTTTTTTGCACCACACACAGGTGCTCAAACCATAGACGATTATGTCTCCTTTATAAGTCCCCTCAATATGGCTTCTTTTCTCTTTTTTCAAATGGAATAAGTCCATAATTTTCCCCCAAGCTACTATAGATTACGGAGAATAAAGATATGAGTATTTTTGTATAATCCAAAACACTATATAAGTTTGAGATATAAAATAAGCAGGTTAAATACCTAGGATTTACGCAATTGAAACAAACCCAATTAGATGAGGCTTTAGATTTTCAAAAATATACTGGCTTTAAAAAGCCTTTACAAGTTTCCAATAAAAGCTTTCAAAAAAGGCTTTTCAAAAAACCTCATAAATCCTTTTTAAGCTTTCAAAAAACCCTTGCTATAAGCACAAGAAACCCTTGTACGAAACTTTAAAGAAATTCTGTATAGAAGCTCTCATGTACTTGTTTTATTTTCGGGGCGTAATTCCAAAATAAGTATGTATAAGGAAATCTTTTATTAAAAGAAGCTATTCTTAAAAAAGGAATCTTTCCGTTTAAAAATTAGAGTATCAACTTATATAGAGGAAACAGACGTTAATGTATGAAATAATCATCTGGATTTTGATTGCATTTTGCTTGCTCCAGTCTGGAATTTTTTCAGGGCTTACAATTGGAATCTTCAGTTTGGGCCGCTTGAGGCTTGAAATCGAAGCCGAGGCTAAAAACCGAGATGCGATAAAGGTCCTGAACTTAAGGAAGGATTCGAACTTCTTGCTTACAACTCTGCTCTGGGGCAATGTCGGAGTGAACGTCCTTTTAACCCTGCTTACGGAATCTGTAATGACAGGAACTATAGCCTTTATCTTTTCAACTGTTGTAATTACCAGCTTAGGAGAAATAGCTCCTCAGGGTTATGTTTCAAGAAAAGGCCTGATAATCGGGGCTAGATTGGCTCCTATGGTTCGGTTTTATCAGATGCTGCTCTATCCTGTGGCAAAGCCTTCAGCTCTGATTCTGGATTGGTGGCTGGGTCGGGAACAACTTGAACTCTTAAAGGAAAAATCCATGCGTATTATGCTGGAAAAGCATATAGAATCCGCAAAATCTGATATAGGACTATTTGAAGGATTGGGAGCTTTGAATTTTCTCTCAATCGACGACGTTTCTATCTCTGAAGAAGGTTCAATTATAGACCCAAAAAGTATTATTTCCCTGCCTCTTAAAAAAGGCCTTCCTGTGTTGCCTCAAATCGAAAGGAATCCAGAGGATCCCTTCTTAAAAAAAATAGAAGCTTCTGGGAAAAAATGGGTAATCGTTACAGATCCCGAAGGAGAACCTGTGATGGTGCTTGATGCGGATGGATTTTTAAGAGATGCCGTCTTTAAAAAAGGTCCTTTCCGTCCCTATTCTTATGGGCACATTCCGGTTGTGATAAAGACACCCACCCGCTTGGAAAAGGTTATCAAGCAGCTCAAAGTCTATCCTCAGTATCCCGAAGATGATGTAATCGACCAGGATCTTGTACTTTACTGGGGAGATGAAAAAAGAATTGTTACTGGATCCGATATCCTAGGCCGGCTGCTCAGGGGAATAGTGGTTGATTGCGGGAAAGGAAAAGCTACTTCAGCCTCTTCTCACTCTGAAAGAAAAAACTCAAGATTTCGGAATAAATGATATAATTTGGAAAAGGAGAGTTTTAATATTTACTCTCTCTTCATTTTTTCGTGTCTGGAGTTAAGCTCGGCTGCGATTTCCTCAAGGGAAACATCGTTTGCGGCCAGTAATACCAGCAAGTGGAAAAGCAGATCCGAAGCTTCGTATACGATTTCATCGTGGTCTTCATTGCGGACTGCGAGAACCGTTTCAAAGGCTTCTTCTCCCACTTTTTCTAGGATTTTATTTACACCTTTTCTATGGTTTAAAAGTTTACATACATATGAATTTTCATCATAATTTGCTTTTCGGTCCAGAATAATATCATAGACCTGGTTTAAAATGGATAAATCGGCATCTGCCATATTAAAACACCTTTTTAAATAAAGGGAAAGTTTTCTCAGACCTTCCTAGGATCAGTAATTTCACCGGTCAGGGCCGAAGCTCCAGCGGTTGCAGGGGAAGAGAGGTAAACAAAGGACTCTGCGCTGCCTTCTCTTCCTTTAAAATTCCTATTTGATGTAGCTAGGCCTACCTCGCCTGCTCCAAGCAAGCCAAAAGAACCTCCCATACAAGGTCCACAGCAGGGAGATTCCACGATTGCTCCAGCATTCATCAGTTTTTCAATGTAGCCTGCTTTCATAAGTTTCAGGTACTCGGTTCTTGAGGCCGGGACAACCAATAGTCTGACCCCTTTTGCAACGGGTTCATCTCCCATAAGGTCAGCTAGAATCTGAATGTCCTCGAACCTACCGTTTGTACAAGAGCCCATGAAAATTTGGTCAACCTTTGTGCCTTCTACTTCACTTACAGGTTTTACATTATCCACGTTGTGTGGACAGGCTACCTGAGGCTCAAGGTCCGAAACGTCATAGTGCCTAAGCTCGGAGTAAAGCGCATCCTCATCGGATTTCCAATAAAAATCAGGCTCATACGCTGGAATGCGCTCTTTTAGATAAGCTGCTGTAACTTCATCAGCCTCAATTATTCCGGCTTTTCCTCCCATCTCAATTGCCATATTGGACATGGTCATGCGCTGGGAAATTGGAAGTTTTCGCAGGGTTGAGCCTGAAAATTCGGCAGCCATGTATCTTGCTCCTTCGACTCCAATATCCCCTATTAGATGAAGAATCAGATCTTTTGAGTAAACCCTGTCAGGCAGTTTTCCTTCGATTTCGAAACGTAGGGTTTCAGGTACTTTGAACCAGAGTTTTCCCGTGGCAAAGACGGCTGCCATGTCAGTTGAACCTATGCCTGTGGAAAAAGCCCCAAGAGCTCCATAAGCGCAGGTATGAGAATCGGAGCCTACAATTAGGTTTCCGGGTCGGACATGTCCTTTTTCGGGCAGAACCTGATGGCAGACTCCTTCGTAAACATCATAGTTTAAAATACCCTGCTCTTTTGCAAATTTCCTGAGCATGATATGATTTTCTGCGGCATGGAGGGAGTCGGCTGGAACCTGATGATCAAAAACAATAACGATTTTTTCAGGATCCCAGACTTTTTGCTCGGCTTGCTTATTCATAATCTCGTAAAAACCCTGGATTGCTAGCGGACCCGTAATGTCATGAGTCATTGCAAGGTCGATGTCTGCAAGCACGAAATCCCCAGCTTTTACGGGCTTTCCGGAGGCTTTGGAAAAAATTTTCTCCGAAACAGTCATCGGATACTCGGCTTTACCTGACATTTCGGTCATGAGGATTAACTAACCTTTATAATTAATAAACCTAATTGAAACATCTTGAGAAATCCGGGGCTAAACCTTTCTATACCCCCTTCCTTTTCTATTTTAGTAGATGCTTACCCCTTTCACGCTTGGAAGTTTCAATATATCGTCTACGAGTTCCCCTGGAACTTTTTGATCCGTGATAAGGGTAAGTCTGGGTTTGTCTGTAAGGAAAGGGTCGTCTGAGACGGCTTGTCGGATACTTAATTTATGTTCTGAGACTAGCGCTGCAACTTTGGCCAGGATGCCTACATCTGCGGCGTCTTCCGGAATGATAATTATTACTCCGAGTCCAAGTGATGGGGCTACGTCTCTGAGGAAAGGAATGGAATGAACATTTTTAAAAATAGTACTGAGCAGTTCGTCGGAAACGATGGTTTTTGTTGTGGAATCCACGACTCTGCGGTCGACCCCGGCTTCTTTTGCAAGCTGAGTATGTGCAATTTCAATAGTTCCTGAAGTCACTTTTCCTTCTTCACTTACCTGAAATCCACGTTCAAAGAGTAACCTCAGCACCTTTGCCTGGGCCGGATATTTTTCAAATTTTTTTAGTAACATCTGCCACATATAAGCTAAAGGTTAATCCTCCGGCTGGATATAAAACTTATGATACGGCTTTTTACAAAAGGAAATTTTCTTTTACTTGGGATTTTTCAGGTAGCTTTTCCGATTTTTTTGCTGTTTTTTTCTAAATTCTTGATATCTTCTCTAGAATAGTTCAAATGTCAGAGGCGAATTTTCCGAAGCAGGATTTATTTTATAGAACGTAGCGGAAAATCCCTGAGGCTTTAGCTCAGGGGATAGAAGCGTCAACTTAACCCTTTTACGTTCAGATTCTATTTTACAGGAAAGTATATAGACCTTTAAGTCGGATGTTCCTAGGATGTTAAAAGCTTACAAATATAGATTAAAACCTACCAAAGCCCAGATAATTTTACTGGAAAAACATCTCGGGAGCTGTAGGTATATCCATAATTGGGCTTTAAACCATTGGGCTTTAAACCTTAAAATAAAAAGTATGAGAAGACCGGAAAATCAATTTCTCAGTTTGAGCTTAACAAGCAAATTCCCATTCTCAAAAAGAAAAAGGAATGGCTAAAAGAAATAAATTCTCAGTCCCTGCAAGGAATGACTCGAAACCTTGAATCTGCTTTTACAAGGTTTCTCAGAGAGAAAAAGGGTTTTCCAAACTTCAAATCAAAG
>JAQUFK010000127.1 GCA_028684695.1 Methanosarcinaceae archaeon
TGTAGAAGGTGACGCCCAAGCCGCCCTAATTCTAAATATCATCAGAGGAGGCTTGAAGGTCTGCGCAGTCAAAGCTCCTGGCTTTGGAAACGAGCAGAAGGAAATGCTCGAAGACATCGCAGCTCTTACCGGCGGAGAGGTTATAAGTGAAGAAAAGGGCATGAAACTTGAAGAGTTTACAGACTCCATGCTCGGAAAAGCCCGGAAGGTCAACATCGATGATAAAAAGACCACTATTGTGGAAGGCAGAGGCGAGAAAGCAAGAATTGAAGAGAGGATAAATGTAATCGAGTCCCAGCTCAATATTACGGATTCAGACTACAAAAAGAAAGAACTTAAAAAGCGCCTGGCCAAACTTGGAGGAGGCGTTGCCGTAATCAAGGTGGGAGCGGTTACCGAAACAGAACTTAAAGAAAAGAAGATGCGCATAGACGATGCCTTAAATGCAACCAAAGCCGCAGTCGAAGAAGGCGTGATTGTGGGAGGCGGAGTCAGTCTCTTCCGAGCTACAAAGGTTTTAGATTCCCTAAAACTTGAAAACGACCAGGAAGTAGGGCTTAAAATCGTTAAAAGAGCTATTGAAGAGCCTCTTCGCCAGATTGCATTAAATGCAGGCCGGGAAGGAGCCGAAGTTGTAGCTGCCCTCAGAGCCGAGAAAAACGAGAACTACGGGTACAATGCTAAAAAGGACCTCATTGAAGACCTCTATGAAGCCGGAGTCATTGATCCGACCAAGGTTGTTAGAAGCGGACTTCAGAATGCAGCCTCAATCGCAGGCATGATCCTTACAACCGAAGCTCTTGTCACTGAGTTCGATGAAGAAAAGGACGAGAAGAGCACCGCAATTATAATCTGATTGCATTTCTCTTCTTTATTTTCTTTTTTTAATATTTAAAATTAAGCATAAATCTTTTTTTATAGACTCATTTTATAGACTGTTTTGAAAGCTTCTTCTAATTTTAAGTTATTGAAGGCCTGTTGTAATTTAAATAAGAATATTTTTGTACAAGCAACAAGCACTAGCGGATGAAAAAAGAAGCCTGACTTCAAACCCAATCAGCTTAGAAAAAGGTGAACTAAGGTATGCTTGAGCTTTATTGTGATTCTTCATACAACGAAAATGAAACTTCTTATATAGGCTGCATGGTCCTAAAAGCCGGAAAAACGATTCATCAATCCACAACAAAGGTCCCGGGCTTTCCCGAAAACAACCTCGAATGCGAACTTGCAGCCCTGAGATTTGCCCTTTCCCTTGCCAAACTTTTTTTTACCGGAGAGCAGGAAATAATCATATACAATGATTCTACTGAAGCGGTAAAAGCATATCAGTCAAGGGCTTTAGCACTTGGAGCTAGATTTGAGGCCGAGCTTGAGGCTGGACCTGAAGCTGAGTTTGAGCCAGATTTTGGAAAAAATGAAGAAGAAAAGGGGAAAAAAAGCAGGGAAAAAAACTCTCAAGCCGGAATCCAACTCAGTTTCGAGTATACCCCCCGAGAAAAAACCCGGCAGGCTGTTGCTGATTCTTTATCGAAAAAATATCCAGTAGATTACTTAGACCTTCCAAGCCTCAACGTGGAATCCTTTTCAAGAAGGGAAGATCTGCTCTCCGATATTGCCCGAAATGGACGCAGTGTGTTCTACCTTCAAAACGAAAAGGAAAAGTCAACAAAAAGCAGGACCTGCTATAGACTCATAATCCGTTCCGCAAAAAGCGTACTCTCTGACGACCGGCTTTATCTAATAAAAAAAGGGGGACAGGGAACCCAGATAAAAGCTGCAGAACAACTCCGGCAGGAACTTTTGGATCCTGCAATTTGCTCGGAACTCAAAGCAAAAGGAGTCAGATTTGAGCAAGCCTATTTCCTGCTTACAGATGAAACTTGGGGGCTCAGACTAACAGATAACAAAGCTTATTCCATTCTGCCTTCCAAAATACCACATAAAATAATTTGTGATGAAGTGAACCGAGACCCCGAAAACCTTTTCAGGCGGGTGGAGCCTTATAGGTAACTCCTGGCCTCAAGCAGCTTTGAGAAAAACTTGCCCGGGTCCAGTAAAAACGGAAAAACGCCTAAAGAAGTCAATTTTAAAAAATTACCCAAAATTTATCTAAATTAGTCAAAAACGCTTTGTGAAATACATGAAAAATATAGATTATAAAACCCAACTCCTGCTTGCTGTATTTGTAAGTTCCCTGCTCCTTGGAAACCTTCTAGGAAGCAAGGTAATAAGTTTTTTTGGATTTGTAAGTTCTGTAGGGATTTTTTCATATCCTCTTACTTTCCTTATAACGGATATTATAGAAGAAGTCAGGGGAAGAGAAGTTTCTAAAATGTTTCTGCATTCGGGTTTGATTGCCCTTTGTATTTCAGCCCTATTCGTATTTATAAGTACTAATTTTCCCCCGGCTGCGTTTTACCAAGGAAACGAAGCCTATAAAAGCGTATTTTCAAATTCCCTACGCGTAATTCTTGCAAGTATTATTGCTTTTCTGGCGGCTCAATCCCACGATCTCTGGGCTTTTAATTTCTGGAAACAGAAAACCGGGGGAAAATATCTTTGGCTACGGAATAACCTCTCCACAATTTTTTCCCAGCTTATCGATTCCCTAGTCTTTATGTTCATAGCTTTCTATCACCAGACTCCGGAATTTACAAGCTACCGTATCTTTCAGATGATTCTTCCTTACTGGGCTATAAAAATCTTTTTTGCCCTGCTTGACACCCCCTTTGTCTATCTGGGTGTCAGATGGCTGGCTCCTGAGGGGAAAATCGATTGCAAAAAGAAAGATAAGCAGGAAAACTTAGCAGAAAAGAAAAACATGCTCGAGAGCTAAAACCCTGCCCGTGAAACCTTGGAAGAATTTCAGTTTTTTCAGACTGATATTCCAAAAAAACTTGAAGCTCAACACTGGACCGGGCCGAATGTAAAAGGGATTGAAAAAATAAGGCCAAAAGCCTAAAAGCCAGCTGAAATTCTCTTCCTACCCCACAGAATATATAAGGATTAAAGGCATAGCCTGACTTAGATAAATTATCGTTTTTACAAGGCTTCTATACATTCAGCTAATTATAAAAAGGTTGTTTCATGCCTCATAAAAAATCCAAATGTATCCTGTCCCGGAAAGCCGAGGAAATTCCTCCCTTTTATGTAATGGATGTTCTGGAAAACGCCCAAAAGCTTGAGGCCGATGGCCGAGATGTCATTCACCTAGAAATCGGAGAGCCTGATTTTCCCACAGCTCCCCATATCTGTGAGGCTGCAAGTGCTGCGCTTGCCCGGGGAGCTACGAAATATACCCACAGCCAGGGCCTTCCAGCGCTCAGAGAAGCAATTGTTGAATCGTACAGAGAAAAATTCGGAGTAGAACTGAGTCCAGAGCAAGTTATCGTAAGCTCGGGCACAAGTCCTGCCCTTCTCCTGACTTTTCTAGCTCTGCTTGAAAGAAGGGATGAAGTTGTCATGTCCAATCCCTACTATTCCTGTTACCCTAATTTTGTAAAGTATCTGGGAGGAAAACCTGTTTATGTTTATACAAATGAGACGGATGGCTTTGCCCTGGAACCTGAAACCGTACAGCAATACCTAAACCCCAGCACCAAAGCCGTGCTTATCAACAGTCCCTCAAACCCTTGTGGGCATGTGATGGCTGCAGAAAGCTTGGAAGGAATGGCCGAGGTTGCAGGCAGCATTCCCATAGTCTCAGATGAAATTTACCAAGGGCTGGTTTACAGTGGAGACGAGCACAGCATCCTTGAATATACAGACAATGCCTTTGTCGTAAACGGCTTTTCCAAACTTTACGCAATGACAGGCTGGAGACTGGGCTACGTAATCTGTCCGAAAGAATGCATCCGAGCTTTTCAAAAAATTCACCAGAACTTCTTTATCTGCGCCAATAGCTTTGTTCAGGAGGCTGGAATCGCAGCTCTTAGAGGCCCCCAGGACCATGTTGCAGAAATGATAAAAACATACAACAAGCGCCGGCAGTACATGTTAAAGCGCCTGATAGGGATGGGGCTGGAAGTCCGAAGTGAACCCAGAGGAGCTTTCTATGTGCTTGCCGATGCTAGAAAATTCAGCAATGACTCTCTTGAACTGAGTAGGCGCATCCTCAATGAAGCAGGGGTTGCCGTAACTCCTGGAATCGATTTTGGAGAAGGAGCCGAAGGGTACCTGCGCTTTTCCTATGCAAATAATTTGAAAAATATAGAAGAAGGTATGGATAGGCTAGAGCTCTTCCTAAAAAAGGAACTTGAAAATTAAACTCAGTCTTTTTTAAGCTTATTTAAGAGATTGCCTTCATTTCGACCTTCTCGGCGACATTTGAACTCGGGCTTTGGAAGGTTCTCAAGCTCCACAAGATATTCCGAGGCTTTCCCGGATTCAGATTCGGATTCAAGTCTGAATTCGCTTTTTGAATTGGGTAGAATTTTCTTTTTTAGCTTTGTTTTTAGGCTCGGAGCTGATTCGTATTTTTGTAGGCTGCTTCGACTTTTAGGAATTTGAATCCGACAGATATCGGGATGTTTTTTTGCGAAATACACTAAAAAAAGGAGCAAAAGCCCTCCAAAAACATAAAAAATCAGATTTATATGCAGTTTTGCTTCTAGCGCGAGCGGCTCTTCATAGGACAGTAAAATCTCTTGCGAAACCTTCCTGTAGCAGCTTTTTTTCAGCTCAAGCCTATGAGTTCCGACTTCAGCCTCAAAAACAGAAGGCGTTTTTCCCATATACCGGCCGTCAAGGTATATGCTTGCCCCTGAAGGCTCCGATAAAACGCTGAGAACTCCTTTTTTAACCCCAAGATTGCGAAAGATTTCAGTGGTTTTCCCGGCTCTTACATAGACTTTTTCATAAGAATCATCATAACCTTTGCCTTTCAAAACAAGTTCGTAATAGCCAACCGGAACCTCTGTTAAAAGAGCAGGGGTTGTACCCATGTAGCTATCCTCAATATAAATATCGGAACCGTTTGGAACCGTTAAGACCCGAATCTGGCCTGTGGATTTTTGGGACTGGGTTTCCTCTGCCCCCGCAGGCCAGGTAAAGCAGAAAAAAAAGGTGCAAAAAAGCAGAAAAAAAAGGAAGAGCAAAAGCCCTTTTCGAAAAATAGCTTTTCCAAAAAAAGCCCTTACAGCACTTATCTTTAGTAGAAAGAGCCTTTCAGATATACATACAGGGTTGAATTTAAAAGCAGATTCAAAATCCTCAAATCCGGACAAAATTTTACGTTTAATTTTTAGTCCCTCTTTTAAGCTCAAGGTAGGAAAGAACATTCCGATAATATTATTATTGTGTGCGGGCACCCAGGCTTAATTAAAACCTTGAAGTAAGATTGAAGTAAAAGACTATCAAAGTTTCGATACAACGAAAAAAAGAAAAGAGAAAAGAGGGGCACTTAAAAGAACTTTTTTCATTAAAAAGGCAGCTGCGTTCTAATTTGGGTAAAAGCCTTACTTATATCCCCTCTTAATTCCGATACGGATTCAGAAATTGGAGAAGATTCCCAACTTTTAAAAACCTTATTTGAGCTTAGCATCCCGCTTGTAGCAACGATGCTGTCGTTTCCAGCTACTGCTCCTGTATAGTTCCAGCTAGCAATCCCCTTATTATCAGTTATGCCTGTTCCCGAAACTCCTGTATGAGGGCCGGAACTAACGTTAAAAGCAACCTGTTTTCCGGCGATCGGAGCCCCGGTTCCATTAACGAGCATGGCTGTTAGCTCATGGCTTTCTCCAAGGAAATTCGTAGCTGCTTTAGGCTCAAGAATCAACTGAGCCTCCGAAGAAGTCCAAGTTTTAGAGACTTTATTTGAAGCCTGAGCTCCTCCTAAGGCAACTATAGTATCTTCTCCAGGAAGCAGCCCAAAGTAGCACCAGCTTGCAACCCCTTCGGAATCACTTAACGCAGAGCCCGAAATTCCTTTATGAGGCCCCTCCTTTACTTTGAAGCTCATAAGCTCCCCAGAAATAGGTTTTCCGGCCTCGTCAAGCAGAGTGGCTTTCAAGACATGGAAATTACCAACTGTGTTCTCGGAAGCAAGAGGTTCAAGAGAAAGCCGAGTTCCGGCAGCTTTTTCCCAGACTTTGGAAACTTCGTTTGAAACCTGCCCGCCCCCACTGGCAACTATGGTATCCGTTCCCGGACTTATTCCATAG
>JAQUFK010000128.1 GCA_028684695.1 Methanosarcinaceae archaeon
GAAAGAAAAAGGATCTGCAATATCCAGAGCTTTTCCCACGTATATAAATTCGCAATCGATTAAAGCTTGTTAAAAAATTAGCTTAGATTTTATTCTTTTTGAGTCTCTGTGAAATTAGCTTAGATTTTATTCTTTTTGAGCCTCTGTGGCTTCCTCTTGAATTAGCTTTTCAAGCCTCTCTTTATTATACTGAGCTGCCCTATACGAAGGATTGATTGAAAGGGCTTCGGAATAACATTCTAAGGCTTTTTTGTACTCCCCTTTTTCAGCATATGCGCTGCCAAGCAGGTTCCAGGCTCCGATAAAATTCGGCTTAAGCTTTACAACATTTTCAAAACATTTAACCTTCCCGACAGGGGCTTTCTCTTTTGCTCCAAGTTCAAACCATTCGTGAGCGTCTTTGCCATCGATTTTACCCTTAAATATTCTTTCTAGAAATCCCATTGACTATCACCTTTTTGTCTGTTTGTAGCAGATACTCAAAAAATTAAATTATAAAGAGAGGGGAGAATATGGATTTAAACAATAAAGTTTGACGAGACTAAAAAACTTTAGAGCAAAAAGGAAATCCCCAAAAAGCTAAAAAATAATAGGTTTTCTGCCCCTTTCCCAAAGGAAAGGGCCGGCTTTTCTAAAAACAAAGCTTAAAAATAAAAAAAGGCTTGATTGTGGCTTTAGACCATAATCATAGCCGTCTCGTTATTAAGGCTTTCAAAATCCGCACTTATAACCAGTTTTGTGATATTTCCCTCAGTCATTACATCATAGAGGACCTTACGCTCGCTGCAATTTGCCGCCATAATGCCAATCTGTTTTGTCAGATTTTCATCCGGGTTTAGGAAGATACTGGTCTGGGAGTAGCTGCCGTCATCAAGTTTTTTAAGATCTTTGTACCATTGCTCAGCCGGAATGTCTATGAAAATATCCCTTTTGACAACTTCCTGAAAGATTGCGCCGCTTGGCTCGGAATAATTTAAGATCTGCTCAAAGCATTCTGCGGAACTGCTGTTGCCTTCAAGGACATCGATTACACTTTTAACGCTTTTCTCAGGCCCAAAGAGCACTGGATTTCCAACTACATTCCAGATATCATAGCTCTCATTGGCTCGGGCACAGAGCACGTATCCTTCATACTGACTCATATTTAGGGGAACCCCAAGTTTCTGCTCAGCGGGCTGGTGCAATTCAACATGTCTTCCGTCAAAGTAATCTGCCGCAAATCTTTTTGTTATGTCTCCTCCGTAGAGGTATTGTGTTATCTGCTGAGCTCCCAAAGCCGACTCAAAAGGAGTGCCTTTTGTTCTCTGAAAATCTATATATTGGGCACTGACAGGCCCTTCCGGAGACATTGCAAGCCCATCGGCTATGGAATTGAATTCATGCTGAACCTTTTTTCCCGGAAGCTGGGAAAAACTAAGCATTTGAAGCTGAGTATCTCCGGAAACTTTTGGCTCTTCCCCCTCACTTGCGTTGGTATTGATCCCTGAAAAATAAATTACGAAAATGGACAAAAACATTGTAACAGCCAAGAAAAGAGCTATATATTTCTGGTTCTTTTGGGCTGATGTTGAACTTTTCTTCATGCGTGAAACCTCATAATCTTCTTACATGGGCTTGTTAATGGGATTCTTTCTTCCATTCTTACTTCCATTGTTTTTTTATTTTTTTAATTATACCTATTTTTCTAATTAACTAGAATCTGTATTTAGAATTTTTATTTGAAGGGCTAAACTTAGTTTCTGTAAAGGGTTGCTTATAAATCCGCGACCTATCTTAAATAAATATTTATATCTCAATCGAAAAAAACTATTAATTTTTTTCGGCTTTTCCCTTTTTAGAAGGCTTGGCCTTCTCAGGAAAAGGTTATTATTTTGAGCATGTTTGTACCCCCAGGTTTGCCTGCAGTCGGACCCTGGGTTAAAACCAGGAGGTCTCCGCTTTTTGCAAGCCCAAGCTCCCTTAATTTTTCATTTGTCCTTTCTTCCCAGTCTTTAACAGGACTTTGGGTAAAAAGGGGGTACACTCCATAGGAAAAAGCAAGCTCGTTACAGGTTCTGGAAAAACGGCTAAAGGCCAGGACCCAGGGTTCAGGCTTGAATCTAGAAAGCCTACGGGGGGTATTTCCGCTCCTTGTAGGAGTTAGGATATAGGCAATCGGGAGTTTTTTGAGAGCTTCGTGAACCTGAAGGGTTATGACCTCATCTACTGACATTTCTTTTTCAAAAATTCCCTGTAAAATGGAATCAAGCCCCCACTTTGTCTGGGACCTCCACTCTTCAGTAGCTTTTGCAATTTTTGCCATCATCCCCACAGCTTCTACAGGATAGCGCCCCATAGCCGTCTCTTCCGAAAGCATGACTGCATCCGTCCCATCCAGAATGGCGTTTGCAACATCCGTTGCCTCAGCCCTTGTGGGCCTAATATTATCGGTCATAGAAGCGAGCATGTGCGTTGCGGTAATTACGGGAAGCCCCTGAAGATTGGCTTTGCGGATGAGCTCTTTCTGAGTAGAAGGCACTTTTTGGATTGGAATTTCTACTCCGAGATCGCCTCTTGCAACCATTAAAGCATCGCTTTCTTCAAGAATTGCGTCAAGATTTCGAACCGCCTGCTCACGTTCAATTTTGGAGACAATAAATATTTTTTCCCCTTTTTCCGCCGCAAAATTTCGGACCTTTCGGATATCTTCGGCTTTTTCCACAAAAGAAATACCAAAGATATAAACCCCTGCTTTGAGGGCAAACTCCACAGCCTTAAGATCCCTTTCAGTTACAGGATCCAAAAATAACTTTGCCCCTGGAAGATTAAGCCCTTTGTGAGAAAAGAGCTGCCCTCCTATCAGGACTTCGCAGAGAACTTCCTTTTCCAAAACTTTGAGGCAGCGAAGCTGAATATAGCCGTCGCTTAGATAGATAAGGCTGCCTTCGGTTACGCTTTTTGGAAGCTGCTTGTAATTGACCGAAATGCGAGAAGCAGTTCCAGCTACTTCCTCTACGGTCAGGGAAAGCTTGTTGCCTTTGTGTAGCATAAGGGGCTCTTTTTCAAGCTTGCCTATACGGATTTTAGGCCCCGGAAGATCTACGAGGATAGCAACAGGCCTTGCAAGTTCTTTTGCGACTTTTCGGATTCTACGAATAACTTTTCCATGGGTTTTAAAATCCCCATGGGAAAAGTTAATCCGGGCAACATTCATACCTTTTATTATCAGCTCTTTTAAGGTCTCTTCCGATGAAGAGGCCGGGCCGATAGTGCAGATGATTTTTGTCTTATGATCCGGAAGTTGCATATTTTCACGGCAGAGCCCTTGATATGCTCTTTTTATAGACATTAGAATTGCGCTTTAAATCAGAAGCTTTATTTGCCTTTATAAATCGTAAGAGCTTCTTTGACACTTGCATCTTCAACAGTTATTGCATAAATGGCATTACACATACGGACAGCTTCATCTAGGCTTTTCTGATGGACATTCCTACCAGTAGCGTTTCCTTCCGCGCCCGAAACGTGGATCTGATCATATAATTTTTTCAAGAAAACTTCGGGATCATCACTTGACCCTCCGGCGCAGACAACCTTGCAGCGGCCTGCAGCTCTGACGGCTTCCTTAAAGGAAGCTTCAGGAGCTTCTCCTTCCTTCTTAGGGTAGTTGACTTTTACAAAATCAGCCCCGAGACAAGCTCCAACCCCAGTAGCTCCTGCGATAAGATGGGGGTCTTTTTCATCCTTTACGGCTGCTCCTCTTGGATAAATCCAGAGCACAGCAAGCAAACCGTACTGATGAGCCTCGTAGACGACCTGAGCAGCCTGCTCAAGCATTTCAGCTTCAAATTCACTGCCTAAGTAAACGGTATAGCCCACGCCAAGAATGTTTAGCTTGCTGTTTTTCTTAAATTCCACAATTTGGGCCATATCATACCAGAGTTTGCTAAAAGGATCGGTCTGGCTGGTTTTTACAAGATTTGTCTTGGAGTTGACTTTTATCAGATAGGGTATATTTTTATAGTCCATCCCATAACGAGCAATTAAGCCTAGCTGGGTTGCAAAGACTCCAATTTTGCCCTGAGCTGCAATTTTAAAAAGATGTTCGGGATCCCCATCGTCCTCAGGAATTCCTGCTCCATAAAAATCACTGTTTAAATGTTCTACCTTCTGATCTCCGGCAAAAAGCATGAGCCTGCCGCTTCCCTTGGTAATTTTTACATAATTTTCTTTGTAGGTATCTCGCATCGTTTTTGGAACATCTAAAGGTACTTTCACATCATTTTCTGTAATTGAAACCATATATAAAACCTCGATTTGCTAAACCTTATATTGAATATAATTGTGATTAAGTTTAGGGTAAATTGCGATTATAATTAAGTTTAGGGTAAATTACGATAAAGCTTTGAGTAAAACTTGATGTGTTAATTGCAAGCCAAGAATACTTGAAAACGTATTTATTTATTCCTCTAAACAAATTGAATTTTTATAAAGCTATAGGAGAATTTTGTAAAACATTACTTGGGATAGAACCCTTGGAAGAGAAAACGCAGTGTTACAGGGTTTTTTCTATAGGATTTTCTATAGGATTTTCCACAAATTTTTCCCAGATTCTGAATTTATCGGAATTTAGCAGAATCCTTCTGAAAAAGGCTGCTCTGAATTACTCAGAAATTTTTTTTCCTATTTAGCGTAACTATTCGATTTGGAACTATTAATTATTGTCGGGAATTTCCAAAAAACTAGAAAAAAGAATAAGACAAATTCTATATTAAAAAAGAGATGTTCAAGACGCCGCCAGCAGGGCTCGAACCTACGACATTCTGGTTAACAGCCAGACACTCTACCAACTGAGTTATGGCGGCTTTTTGATTAATAATTTCAGCTAATAATATATTATATCAGATACAAATTCAAGTCTTTATTTAATAAGTTTATTTTGGTGGGCCTGACAGGATTCGAACCAGCGACCACCCGGTTATGAGCCGAGCGCTCTAACCAAACTGAGCTACAGGCCCCCTTTGTATCATTCCAAGTTCCTAAATATTCGTTCTCTCTTTTTCAGCCACTTCTTTATTTTTAGAAAAGATCCGTTTTTTAGGACGCCGCCAGCAGGGCTCGAACCTACGACATTCTGGTTAACAGCCAGACACTCTACCAACTGAGTTATGGCGGCATACGTTTCCACGCGGGCCTTTTTTCCATTCTTGCGCGAACACTCCTACTGCGTTTATGGTATTTATATTTTTTGCTCTCCTTTTTCGGACTGAAAATATTTCAAAGGCCCTCCTTACAATTTGTTTTTTGCGATACTGCCTAATATTTATTACTATTATAGAAGAGCAGCTTTTTGAAAATAGCTTTGCTATTTCTTCAGCTTTTTTTTCTTTTCACAAAAAGCGTACATATATATATTTTTTAATGCGAATCCTTATATCCTTCTAAAGAGCATATTTGTATTATATCTGCTGCAGTATTCCTATTGCCAGGGGGGCAGGGATTTTAAATTAAATTTTAATTACCTTTAAAAAAAAGAGCCGGGGCAAGTTTTTGGCGGTTTTGAATATTAGTAGCGATTTTATAGGCTACAGCAAATACAGCAAAACTTGAAGAAATTTCAAAAAGCTCTTTAGGACCGGCTGGCAGAAGCTTCCCTGTTTTAAAAATGCATAAGGGGGTTTATACAACGAAATCGCTTAAAACATGTCCAAAATGTAATGCCAAACTGGAATTGAGTAAGGATGGAGAAGTTCAGTACTGCCCAGTATGTAGATATTGGACAAAAAAAGGTACTGCTAGGCTTGACTCTATTATGATCTATACTTGAAGGGCCGCTATGGAAGCTCTTATTTGTTTCTCTTCTCTTCTCTTCAGAAACTATTGTGGAAAAAGGATTAAGAAGCGCTCCCACAATCCAATAGAAAAGCTTTCGGCTCAAAAACCCCCTCAGGAGATCCCCGCTTCCTGAGGCGGCCTCTGAGGCCTAAAAAGCTCCTTTACAGAGCTTGAATCTTTAAATTATTGCCCTGTCTTTATTTCCTTGCAGAAATTTTCTACTTCTGTCCGAAACTCCTCTTGACTGACACCAAAAAGGCTTGCAAGATACATGGCTCCTCCAGCTCCGGCGCCTT
>JAQUFK010000129.1 GCA_028684695.1 Methanosarcinaceae archaeon
ATCAAGCCGGAATTGAAGGGCTTAAGTACGCGGCTGAAAAAGGCCTTGCAATTGTTATCATGGAGCCTCTTAGGGGCGGGAATCTGGTCTCAAAAATTCCAGTCGAGGCAAAAAAGTCTGGGCAAAAGCAAAAACCAAAAGGACTCCTGCAGAATGGGCTTTTCGTTATCTCTGGGATTATCCTGAAATCAGTGTTGTCCTGAGCGGCATGACAGAGCCAAACCATCTTCTTGAAAATATAAAAACTGCAGAAGAAGGGCGCCCCAACTCGCTTAGGGCAGAAGAAAAAGAGCTTATAAGTGAAGTAAAGCAGATTTATCGAGCTCGGATAAAAGTTAATTGTACAGCTTGTAAATATTGTCTTCCCTGTCCTGCAGGAGTAAACATTCCAAGAGCCTTAAGCTACTTAAATGATGTATCCATGCTTGGAAACGTGAAAAATGCAAGCTTTCAGTATGGAGTATTACTTTCTCCAGAAGAAAGAGCTGGAAACTGTATCGAATGCGGAGAGTGTGAAAAGGTTTGTCCTCAAAAACTTTCCATAAGAGAGAGCTTAAAAGAAATTACCGAGCTTTTTGAAAAATAAAATAAGAACTCTGAACCTTTTTCAATCAGCCTTTTTGCTTAGCCCTTTCTGTTAGAATTTCATCAAAGGTTTTGTTTCCTATTTCCAGAAACAGTTCATATGGAATCAAAGGTTTTTCGAGTTTCGAGGCCGTCTTTTCTGAAAGTTTCCCATTTTTTATAACTTCTTTTCCGGCTTTTCTCAACAATTTTTTATAATTTAAAAGGATTGGTTGAAAGCCCTCAGCCTCAACCTTAAGCAGCCCTCCTTCTCCTCGATAGATTTCGGCCAGAATTTCGGATTCTGATTCAACTAGTTCCCGAAATAGTAATCGTAATAATTTAAATTGAGTTTGTTCTGCAAACCCACAGCTTGAAAGAAAGACATATTTTGGAAGTTTGACTTGCCGTAGAGGATGAGCCATTGTTCCAGGTTCGTCCCTTTTGAGATGAGGATCTAGAAAGGGTAAAAATAATCGATCCAGAAAATCTTTCATCAAGCCCGAAAAATTTGCAAGATATAAAGGCGTTGCAAAGAGGGCAAGATCTGCTTTTAAATATTTGGCTCGGAGATATTCCATATCGTCTTTAAGAACGCATTTTCCCGGAGTTTTGAGCCAGCAGCCAAAACAACCTTGGCAGTGCTTAAGCTCTTTTTCTGCAAGGAAAATGGACTCAGTTTCCGCTCCGGCCTTTTCTGCGCCTTTTAAAAACTCCTCAACCATTACATGTGTATTTCCCTCTTTTCCTCTCGGGCTCCCGTTAAATGCCACAAGCTTCAAAAAGATGATCCCCCTATCCCCAAAATCTGCTAAAAATAGAGTTATCTTTTAAGAATCATAGTCCGCAAGCGGTCAGCCGAATTTGCGGACTTGTCAGCAATGCTGCCTATTCGGGCAACGAGCCCTATAAGGTGGCAGGCTCCGGCTCCGCCGATTAGGGCTTCATTATCAAATATTTTTTTCAAAAGAGCCGTCTCAAGCACATCCACATCGTGTTCTAGTTTTTCAACTTCAGGAATCAAGGTTAAGGTTTCTTTTATCTCTTCCTTACTAAAAGAGGTTGCAAGCAACTTATACAGTTTATCTACAACCTTATCATACATCTGAACAGTTGTAAGGGATGCAGCCATCAGTTCTAAAAAGCCTTTCTCAATCCCTTCTGGAAGATTTTTTGCAGGTCTGAGAGTTAGCCAATAGGCTGAGGTTTGAGCATAATCTGCAATAGAGTCCTGCTGCTTTAGAAAAGATAGAAGGTCTTTTTTATCTACCGGAAGTCTTACTGAGGCTGGAATGCCTGCTCTTATTTTCTGTTTTATTATATCAGCTTCATGTTCTAGTGTATCGATCTCAGCGGTTCTTTCCTCCAAAAGTTTGGTGTCGCCCTCAAAATAAGCCTCCAGGGCTTCGCTGAGTTTTTCAACTGCAAGCACCCCTTTTTTAGCGTGGGCTTCCAGAGGCAGAAATGGAGATTCTGCAACCACGTCAAAGACTGAACGGATATAATCTTTCATACAATCACCTCAAGTCCCATAAAGATCAGAGCCGACGTAAGAGCGGCTATGGGAACTGTTGCCAACCAAGAAGAAATTATCTTCCAGATTACGCTCAGGTCAACGGCTGCAAGTCCTCCTGCAAGCCCTACGCCTATAACCGAGCCTACGAGCGTATGGGTTGTAGAAATCGGAAGGGAACTGTAGCTATGGAAAAATACAACAGTTGCAGTTGCAAACTGGGCGGCAAAGCCCCTTGTAGGGGTAAGTTCCGTAATCTTTGAGCCGATGGTTTCAACCACCTTATATCCCCAGGTTGCAAGCCCTATAACCATTCCCACTCCGCCAAGCACAAGCACCCAGATCGGGATATCGGATTCAATCATTCCAAGTCCTTTAAGTCCGGCTGTAAGAGGGCCTACGGCGTTTGCGACGTCATTTGAACCGTGAGCAAAGGCAATATAGCATGCAGTTAGGACCTGTAAAGATATGAACTTTTTCTCTATATGGGGAAGGTCTGTGGCCCGGTGCAGAAAGAGACTTCGGATTATATAAAAAAGAAGATATGCCAATAAAGCTCCGAGTACGGGGGAAATAAACCAGCTAGCCACGATTTTTGCAAGGACGTTCCAGTGAATGTCAGAATAAGCGATCGTGCCGTTAAAGGCTACAACCAAACCAAAGCCAAGTACTGAGCCTACAATGGAGTGGCTGGTTGAAACCGGAAGGTTATAAAAGGTTGCAAGCGTGATCCAGAAGCTTGCAGCAAGAATTGCGGCAAGCATTCCGAGTACAACGATTTGAGGATTGATCCCGCTTATTGTATCTATGGGGACGATACCTTTGGCAATTGTTGAAGTGACTCTTTTTCCAAAAAATACCGCCCCTAAAAATTCAAAGATCGCAGCAATAATAATAACTTGTTTAATTGACAGAGCTCCGGTTCCTACCGAAGTTCCCATGGCGTTTGCCAAATCGTTAGCCCCGATGTTCCAGGCCATATAGAGGCCGGCAAAGATTAGTGCTATAACGAGTAAGTCCATTTTTTCTTTGCTCCAAGAAAGTTATAGATCTCAAGTTGGTTAGAAGGTTCTTGCTCTTGCTTTATGTGATTGCAAAAATTTCAAGAATTGTCCCAGAGAAGCTTGCTTCTCTGTATTATAAAATAAAGCTTGGTTTTCTCTTTTTTTGTACATTGCGTTTCACTATAAAGCCCCTCAGATTTTCATTCTATTTCATCTTTTTTGTAGGAGCCGGCAACCCTATTCTACTATATAGGCCTATATATTGATATCAAGGGTATGACTTATGAATAAAATATATAGATCTCTCCGAAATTTTGAGTTTTTTTTATAAAGTTTCAGCTTTTTTACTATATTTCGCTCAATCTTCCATAAAAAATTAGGTTACACCTAAAAAAACCCTCCTCTTCTGCTGCCGCAGGTTCAGCGTTTTGGAGCCGGAACTGTATTTCCGGGGAGATATTTTCAAAAATCCAAAAATTATGCCTTGAGGTCTGCCCCGCCTACATATTATAAAAAATGAAAAAGTATGAAATTTATTAAAAGTATTATTATAGATTTCAGAAATTCAAGGTTTCATTTAGTGAAGCCTTATCGGAAGCATAGATATTTCTATAGAAGAGCCCGAAGGGATTCGCGATTCGGAAAGACAGAGTTCCATTACTTTTTTTGCGACATCTTCGGGCCTAAGAGAGGGCTCATCTGTAAAAATGGCTTTGTACATCTCAGTTTCCACTCCTGCCGGACAAACTGCATAAACCTTCAAGCCTCCTCCAATTTCATAAGCCAGAGCTTCGGTAAGCCCCCTTACCGCAAACTTTGAGGCACAGTAGACGGAAAGTTTTGGAACTCCATGTTTTCCGGCTCTAGAGGAAATATTTATAATTTTTCCATCTCCTCGCTTAAGTAGCTGAGGAAGAGCATATTTTGTACAGAAAAAAGTACCTTTTAGGTTTGTGTCCAAAATTGCTTCATACTCTTTAGTAGAGGTTTCTAGAAGATATTTTCTGTGTGCAATTCCTGCATTATTTACAAGAATTTCCAAGCTTCCAAATGCTTCCACTGTTTTTTTAATAAGGTTTTGAACCTCTTCTTCTTTTCGGACATCGGTCCTTACTGCAAGCGCTTTTCCTCCTGTTTTTCGGACAAGTCTGGCAGTTTCCTCAATTTCTTTTGTGGTTCTGGCTGCAACTACGAGGTTTGCTCCTTCCCGTGCAAAAGCCAAGCAGATTGCTTTTCCAAGGCCTCGGCCTCCTCCAGTTACGATTGCTGTTTGCCCTTTAAGATGCATAGAAATCCCACTTTATTGATATTTCTTATTTGAAATCTTAGAATTTAGGAAATCATATGCCTTTGGAAACAGAGCTTCTAATAATTGATTCTCGGGAATTCGAATTAGAGCAGAGGAACTGGAGGGGAATAAACTTCTATAATAGAGCCCGAAAGGATGTTTGATTCAGGCAAACAAAGCTCAAGTACTTTTTCTGCAATATGTTCCGGCTTGAGGAGGGGCCTTTCTTCCTTAAATATGGAATGGTACATCTGTGTATCGACAGCTCCAGGGCAGATTGAGTAGACCCTGACTCTTCCACTAAGTTCGGAGGCAAGAGCCTCGGTAAATCCGTTTACCGCAAACTTTGAGGCGCAATAGATTGAAAGCTCCGAAAGCCCTTTTTTTCCTCCGGCTGAGGAAATATTGATTATTTTGCCATTTTCACTCTGGGATATATGAGGAATTGCATGTTTTGAGCAAAGGAAGGGCCCTTTGACGTTTGTGTCCATGGTCTCTTCGTACTCTTCAACCGAAATGGCTTCAATAGGGTTTCTGTGTGCAATTCCCGCATTATTTACAAGAAGATCTAAGCTTCCGCATTTTTCCATAGTCTTTGAAACCATTGCCCGAACTTCTGCTTCCTTGCGGATATCGGCCTGAATCCCAAGGGCCCGAGTCCCGATCTTTTTGATTATCTGAACTGTTTCTAATATTTCATCTTCATGTCTTGCTACAACTACAAGGTTTGCTCCTTCCTCTGCAAACGCCTTGCAGATAGCTCTTCCGATTCCTCGGCCTCCCCCTGTAACAAGGGCTGTTTGACCTTTTAATCTCATTGTTCTCACTTACCACAAATTATAGTAATCTAGAGTTATAGAATATATAATTCGTTTTTTATTAAAATACGGAAGGAAAAGGGGATATGTTTTTTGAAGCTATATTTCTAAGTAAATGTTCTAAGTAATTGATCTAAACAAAATTTTGAATCAATGTTTCTTTTTTCAGTTGTTTCTAAAGCGTAAGATCAAGCTATATAGATTATTTGGAATATAATTATATAGATGATATCGATATAGTGAATAATTGAGGTAATAAATTTAAAGAAGGAGTACACAAATGAAAAAAATAAGAAAGTTGGTTCTTAAAAATGTCTCAATATTTAACGAAGCTTTTCCGAAAAAGTTTTGTTATAGCTCGGATGTAATCTCCGCAATCTCGCATGACCATCCTTTTACTTATGGACAAGTAGAAAACGAAATCGAAAAGCTAGTACATGAAGGAGTTCTTGAAACGGAATTTTCTGCTTTTAATCGCATAAAACTTCCATAAATTCCGAGTTTAATATTTTCCTTTGGCAGAAAAGTAAAGGATGCATCTTATGCAGATGCATGGATTAAATAGATATAATAATAAGTAGTAAGTTTAAATATTTATTATGTGTGGCGAGAAGCTAATTTTCTCCCAAAAATCGTTTTTAACGCTTTTTTTAGAAAATCCCGTTTTTTGAGCCAAAATTATTCCCCTCCAACTGCAAAAGCGGACAATTTTCGTATTCTGCTTGTTTTTGGTAATACCTTTTGGCATGTTCTACCAGAAGGGCATGGTATTCCTGATACAGGATTACATCTTTTGGCAGATTCACTTCAAAAAGGA
>JAQUFK010000130.1 GCA_028684695.1 Methanosarcinaceae archaeon
CCTGCGACTTTTCCAGAGCTTCAGAGTATTTCAAGGGAACTTATCGAACGCTCCCGAGTCGAGCCTACTTTAGAAGAAATTAAACTTTCAAAAGAGGGGAGGGTCGATGCCCTGATCCGAAGCACCGCCCTAGAAGTCGGAGGGCTTTTTGTAAGTGAAGACAGAATTCAATCCATAATTGCAGAGGCAAAAGGACTTCAAGTCCTATATCTATCCCCAAAGGTCGTGGACCCTTCGGAACTAGGGGCGCTCAGGATAGAGGATTTTTTCTCAAAAGATACCATGTCCGTACACTTAAAAAACGGGGTTTCTCCTATGGCTAAAAAAGGCCCTGTAGGAAAAGTGCGTTATGTTCGGATAAGGGATGCGCCTGCGACTTTTCCAGAGCTTCAGAGTATTTCAAGGGAACTTATCGAACGCTCCCGAGTCGACCCAGAAGCCTTTATTGAAATGTCAGCTGACGGGGCTACGGTTTTGCAGATTAGGAATATGCGAATTGCAATCACACACCAGCCTTTTTCCGATGACATGGAAATTACCGCAGTCAGACCCACCGTTGTCGTGGATCTGGAACAGTACCATTTAAGTGATAAACTCAAAGAACGTATCCTGAGCCAGCGGGGAGTTCTTATTGCAGGCCCACCAGGAGCTGGCAAATCCACCTTTGCAGCCGGAGTTGCCAGATACCTAAACGAACATGGGCAGGTAGTAAAAACCATGGAATCCCCCAGGGATCTGCAGGTGCCACCTGAGATTACCCAATACGCTCCATTAAATGGAAGAATGGAGAATACAGCTGATCTTTTATTGCTCGTAAGGCCAGACTATACCATCTATGATGAGGTTCGAAAAACAGCAGACTTTCTAACTTTTGCGGATATGCGCCTTGCAGGAGTTGGAATGATAGGAGTTGTACACTCTACCCGAGCCGTAGATGCGATTCAGCGTTTGATAGGAAGAGTTGAGCTTGGGGTAATCCCGCAAGTTGTGGATACGGTCATTTTCCTTGACCAAGGCGAAGTTGCAAAGGTTCTGATTCTTGCATTTACAGTCAAGGTTCCCCATGGAATGACTGAGCAGGACCTTGCCCGCCCCGTAATCACGGTTGCGGACTTTGGGACCGAAAAAGTTGAGTATGAAATCTATACCTACGGAGAACAAGTTGTAGTAATGCCTATCGGAATTGAAAGCCAAAAACGAAAACCCTCTTGGAAACTTGCGGAAGAAGAAGTTGGAAATACAATTTCAAGATATGCTAAGGGACCCATTAAGGTTGAAATGACCTCAGATGATAGTGCGATTGTAAAGGTCCGGAGCCGGGAGATGCGCAGGGTTATCGGAAAAGGCGGAAGTGTTATTGATAGGATAGAAAGGAGCCTTGGAATCCATATTGATGTCAGGGAACTAGAACCTGAGTCGCCTTTAAAAAAGACAAAAGGAATAAGCAGTTATGACTTTGAAGGCTCTGAGCCTGAAACTGGAAAAAGCGCAGCTAAAAAACCCAGCTCAGTTCTGCCAATGCTTGAGAAGACCCGCAAGCATCTGATCCTGACTGTGCCAGAACTTGCCAAGGAAGATGTGGAGATTTATGTTGAGGAAGAATATCTCTTCAGTGCAACCGTCAGTCGACACGGGGATATAAAAATCAGGCGAAATTCCGAGCTTGCAAATGCCATTGAGGATGCTATGGACAGCGGAGAAATCCTTGAAGTCCGAAAACTCTAAATGTTTTAGAGAAGACAATACAATAAAAATCCCCTGAGCTGAAGACTCAGGGGGTACAGCTTTCCTGCGGAGTATTAAATAGTTCATGCTTAATCCTTAGCTTTAAGGGGAAAGAAATTATTGATGCAAAAAGATGCAAAAATTCAGCCTAGAGGACTTGACAAAAAGAATTTTTTGTGTTTTTTGGGCCTGCACAACTGGAAAAGAAAAGGAGGAGCAGTTTGTTTTTTTGCGAACCTACTCGAAAAACGTTACAAATGCAAACATTGTGGAAAAGCAAAAAGCTCTTTTGAGGCTTTCTCTAAAAAAGAGAGGCTCTGAAATCTCTTACGTAACATTAATCTATTTTAACCTTATTTTTTAGGACTATGGCGAGAATCGTGATTATCGATTATGGGCTCGGAAACCTCCGAAGTGTGCAAAAAGGGCTTGAGCAGGTTGGTGCAAGCCCTCTAATCTCTGGAAACCCTGAGGAGATCCTTGCCGCCGATGGCGTGATTTTACCCGGGGTTGGGGCTTTTGGGGATGCAATGAAGCATCTGGAGCCTATAAAAGCAAGCATTTACGAATATGCACGCTCAGGCAGACCCCTGCTTGGAATCTGCTTGGGGCAGCAAGTCCTTATGAGCAACTCTGAAGAAGGCGGATTTGCCAAAGGGCTTGACTTGATTCCCGGAAAGGTACTTCGTTTTCCAAAATCCAAACTCAAAGTTCCTCATATGGGCTGGAACAACATAAAAATTAAGCAAACCCATCCCCTCTTTGAAGGAATTTCCCAAAACGCATTTGTATACTTTGTCCACTCCTATTATGTGGACACAGCTCCGGAATATATCCTTGCGGATTGTGAGTACGGGCTTGAGTTTGCAGCCTCTGTCACAAATTCAGAAGGAAATCTCATGGGAACCCAGTTTCATCCAGAAAAAAGTGGAACTGTTGGGCTAAGGCTTTTGAAAAACTTTGTTGGAATGTGCTGATGCAGTTTAACATACCGATTCAAAATTTTCCATTATTTTTCTTTTTTTCAACAGGCAATCCGGATGTTAGGGTAAAATTTCCATAGGATCTGGGATCTTGAAAAAACACTCATTCTTTACAATCAATAATTCAGCAAAAAGATGATACAATGGACATAGAAGGCTATGCAAAACGGGCCCTTCGAAACGCCCCTGAAAAAGAATCCGAAATCGCAGCGAAACTGGCCAAGCGCATCCTTGAAATCAAGCCCATAAGCCCTGAAGGGGCCAAGCAGATTGCAGCTGCAGTCTTAGGGGAGGCAAAGGCTACCCTTGAGGTAAAAGGAGATGTGCTTGAATCTACTTGCTCTGGGGTTTCTATGGGACAATTTGGAGTAGGCTCCAGGGGCACGGGAGATTTTTACGTCCACTCCAAACTAGGGGAAGTAATTGGCAAAACCGGAGCTGTAGTGGATAGTTCTCAGCTTGATGATTCCGGAGTTGTGCGCCTTGAGGACGGATCTTTTCTGGTGCTTACAAACGACGGAATCCATTCCCGTTTAAGCGATTTTCCCTTCCTTTCAGGTTTTCATGTAGCCCGAGCTGCGCTTCGGGATGTCTATGCTATGGGAGCTCGGCCGCTTGCGATGCTTTCCGATATCCATGTCGCAGATGACGGAGATGTTGCAAGGATTTTTGATCATATTGCAGGCATCACCACAGTCTCGGATCTAATGGGAATTCCCCTAATTACAGGAAGCACTCTTCGAATTGGAGGAGATATGGTAATAGGAGAACGGATGACCGGAGGAGTTGGAGCTGTCGGGATTACAAAAAATTTAACCTCTAGGAATCGGACACAGGTCGGAGATCTCATTCTCATGACCGAAGGAGCTGGAGGAGGTACAATTTCTACGACGGCCCTTTATTATGGCAGGCATGAAGTAGTGGAGGAGACAATCAATGTCAGGTTCCTAAAAGCCTGTGAGGCTTTACTTAAAGCCGGGCTTCACAAAAAAGTTCATTCCATGACTGATGTGACAAATGGAGGAATCCGCGGAGACGCTAAAGAAATCTCTGGAACCGCAGGTGTAAAACTCGTCTTTGAAGAAGAAAAGCTGCGGGCTCTTGTAAATCCAAAGGTTCTTTCCATGCTCGATTCCCTAAAAATCGATTATCTGGGAGTCTCAATTGACGCTCTTCTGATCCTTGCTCCTCCGGAAGTTGCAGAGGCTGTTATGGAAACTGTCCGGGCTGCAGGGGTTAAAATCGAGATTATTGGGCAAGTTGAGGCAGGCTGCGGAGCTGAAATTCTAATTGGCGGAAACCGAGAGGATTTTACGCCCAAGTTCAGGGAATCGGCCTATACTCCCGTAAAGAAGGTCCACGGAGAAGCCCAACCCCGAGACTTTGAGGAAATGCGGGCTGCAATTGACCGGGCAGCGACTGAAGCTATTGAGAAAAAGCAAAAAGTTCTTGAAAGAATTCGGGAAAAAAGCCTTTAAAAAAAAAGCAAAAATTAAAACTGGGCTGAGCAAGCCCTGCTTTTTTTATATCTTTATTCTTTTCTTTTTACCAGCAGAATATGCTCTTCTTTTCCTATAATTTCTACATCTTCTCCTTTTTCTATTGCTTCCTCGGCCCTGGCTTTCCAATATTCTCCCCTGTAGCGGACAAAGCCCGTTTTCTCAGGGCCTATTGAGTCTATTGTCTGAGCCCTTTCCCCCCTAAAAGTTCCTATTGCAGGTTTTTTCTTCCTTGATTCGGCCACCTTATAAATGGCAAACACGAGAAAGAGTCCAAAAACAATTGTTGGAGTGACCACGGTCAGGATCAACAGTCTCTGAAATTCCGGAGTATAGATATTTTCTGCGCCAAGAGGCACAAGGAAAATGCTGCCCAATACAAGACTTACAAGGCCGCTTATTCCAAAAATCCCAAAACCTGGAGATTGCAATTCCAGAATCATAAGCCCTATTCCCAGGATAATTAGAAAGATTGCTCCAATGCTTATGTCAAAGCCTGTGCCTATAAGCCCAAGCACTATTGCTATAATTCCAAAAAGCTCGGCTCCAGCGCCCGGATTTGAGATTCCAAAAATAATTCCGTAGAGTCCAATTGTAAGGAGCAGAGAAGAAAGGACAGGGTTTGAGATTAAGCTTAAAAAATTCAGAGGCAGGGGAGGTTTGTAGGGCTCAGTTTTTGCATTTTCAGTACGGAGTATTTTTCCTTTTGCTTTTTCCCCATCTATTTGTGCAAGGAGAGTAGGAATGGAAGGAGCCACATATTCGATTACCCCAGCATTGAGAGCCTCTTCAGCGTCTAGGTTTTTGTTTTTCGTTATTACCTCTTCGGCAAAGGTTTCGTTTCGCCCATGTTTTCGAGCGGTTGTAACCGAAAACTTAACAAGAGCATTTATTATTTTATCGTCTTTTACAGGTTCAGTTCCTGAGGGAGAAATCTGAACCGGTTGAGCTGAACCTAAGACTGTAAAAGGAGCCATCCCTGCAATATCTGTACCAAACAAGATGAGAGTCCCTGCAGACCAGGCTTTCCCACTTTCTGGGACATAGCCTATCACAGGCACGCTTGCGTTTTCCATTGCTTTAATAATTCCCTGAGTTTCTTCCAGTCCTCCGCCGGGAGTATCAAGACTTATCAAGAGAGCTTCAAACCCTTCAGATTCCGCTTTTTCTAAAGCATCGATTACGAGATTGTCGGATGCGGGAGTTATGGCCTCGGAAATTTCAAGGACTAGGACCCGATCATCTGGCCCGGCTGTTACAGGAGCTACAAGCCAAGAAAAAAGGATAAAAGTTAGGAAAAAAAAGGAGAGCAGTACTTTTTCATTTTCTTTCCTTTCATCGATTCTCTTTTTTCTACTCGTCCATATTTTGCTTCTTTCTCCTACTTTCATCGCTTTTCTTCCCCTCGAATCCCTTTTTTCTCTCATTCTCGCTCTTTTATTCCTTTTTCATTCCTTTTTCTTCTATTCTTCCTTTCAAGCCTCTCATTTATTCATTTCATAAACTTTTTAGAATTTAATCCCAAAACTCATTCCTTTTTAGTAAAAGCTTTGGAAAGGGCGGCAATATCTGCAGTTTCCGAGGACTGCCCCGTTTGGGTGACTACAATGAGATTTTTTTCCCTAGAGATTTCGGCAAGGGTCTGAAGTTCTCGGAGCTTGATTGCAGTAGGCACTCCCTCGTAAAGGCTAGCTGCTTCTTTCATCCTTTCTGCAGCCTGATACTCTCCTTCTGCAAGAATGGACCGGGCCCGTTTTTCTCTTTCAGCTTCAGCCTGCTTTGCAATC
>JAQUFK010000131.1 GCA_028684695.1 Methanosarcinaceae archaeon
ATACCCTTCAGGCAAATTTTCGTAATAAGCTTGGGAAGCTATGGCCTCAGGGTCATAGGCTGCGGACTGGCCAAATGCGTCTTTTCGCTCTTCTCCTTCTTCTCCTATCGTAAGCCCCGGAGATGTGCCGGGCGGAATTTTTAGATCAATCTCTGTTCCTTCCACAACAATGACTGCAGGTTCGGAAAAGAGATCTTCAGAAGTGTCTTTTCCTTTGTTACCGGCTTCATTTCCTTCCAGGCTAAACAGATCCTTATCTTTGTTTGATGAAATAAAGGGGATGTTTTCCATGGCGTCTGGTAAATTTTTGGGAGTCATTTCCGTATGATAGTCTGTAAGCGTAATATAAGTGGAAGTCGAAGCCGTAAGGAAAAGGGCTCCTATCCCGATAAGGAGTAATCTTCTGTCAAGCAGAGCCGAGGATGTTAGGGGTTTTATCTCAAGTTTTACCGTGCCCAACAGATCTTTTACGATGAGATTGTCTACGTTTCTATTATCATAAGCTGTACTGAGCCTTTCTTTAAGAGTCGGATATTTTTCTTCGAGTAGTTTTATAGCATCCTTTTTTTCCTTGCGAAGTTGTCTGACTACCGTAATTATTGCCGCAAGCCCAAGTTCTGCTAGGAGAATTCCCAAGGTTTCAAAGAGAAGCTCGCTTCCCAAAAAGTTATATTTTGTTCCAGTGTAGGGTTCAAAAAAGGGAATAATTGTAAAAATATCTTGCATGTTAAAAAGCGTGAAAAGGAGGTACAAGGTAAAAAAGGTTGTAGTAAATTCCAGAAAAGTATAGATGGCTCTATAGGTTCTGAGTGCGGATTCATATTTATTTACTGCTGCTTCAAGCTCCAAACCATCACATCACGCATTTTTTAACATATAATTCAGCTTTTAAGTAACTTTTGAATAACTATTTAGCCTTTTATCTTAGTTCTGGGCCTTATTCACAAAATTTAAAAGTGGGATAAGAGCCCAATACTTTCAAAATATCGGCCTTTTCCTTTATATCTTCAAGGGCATCTTTTATAAGCGCATCGCCAATTTGGCCTTCAAAATCAATATAAAAATAGTAATCCCCAAGTTTTTGCCTGGATGGACTTGACTCGATTTTTGTAAGGTTAATTCTCCGCTTTGCAAAAGCTTCGAGCAATTCGTAAAGAGCGCCTGGGCTGTCTTTTGCAAGGTAGACTAGAATGGAAGTTTTAAAGCTGGAGTTAATTTGAGGTTCAGCGCTTTTAAAGCTTGTTTTTTTCAGGCTCCTCTTTTCCAAAACCGGAGGCTTTTTGCAAAATTCCAGCTGCTTTTTAGCTCTTATGACTAAAAAACGCGTTTGATTTTCCTTTTCGTCTTGGATATTTGCAAGCAAAACCTGCAGCCCGTATTTTTTCGCAGCTTCTGGGGAAGCTATCGCTGCAATTTCTTTGATTTCTCCTGCAAGCCGGGCTGCATGGGAGGTGCTTTCGGTATTCCGAATTTCCACCCCTGGAAAGTTTTTCTTGAGAAAATGTCTGCACTGGGCCAGAGCCTGGGGGTGGGAGAGGATTCCTTTAAGGTTTTTTAAATTGCCTTTTGAGAGTAAACAGTGCTCGATTCGAACTACAATTTCTCCGCAAATTACAATATCAAGCTTCCGAAGAAGGGCAAGGGATACTCCTACCGAGCCTTCAATTGAATTTTCGATAGGTACAACTGAAAAATCGGTTTTTCTGTCCGCTGCAGCTTTAAATGCGGCTTCGATATCCCCAAAATAGCGGAGAGTTACGCCCTCAAAAGCTTTTTTTCGAATCCAGATTTTTGCAGCTTTTTCCGAATAAGAGCCTTCAGGCCCCAGCACGCCTATTTTCATCCGGCTGCTTTATGAGAGCTCTTTGTATATAGGTTTTGATCTCTTCCGTTTTTGCTCCCTGATTTTACATTGGGTTTTCGGATTCTTTAAAAAAAGAGGGAGATTTTAAGGGTTTAAATTCTAAATTTTAAGAGTATAAAAGCTTGGATTTAAAACTAAAGAACCTAAATCTCTAAAGGAGAAGTGGTCTCTAAGAGTACTCGGGCGGTAAATTAGAAAGGATCTCCAAGCGTCTTTCGGATGAAAGATCTAAATGTAGAAAAGGAATTGAACATAACAGAGCCTGTTAATCATAAATTTATGATTAACTGGTTTTCCTCACTGTACTTGAGAAAGAGTTCCGCTATGTCTTTTGAATTGATAAACCCAATTCCTGGGATTAGTTCTTCTTTTTTTAGCCCCATCAGGTCTGAGGCCAGTTGGCAGCATTTAAACTCCACTCCCATATCAAGGCATTCTTGCACCATTGGATCATACTTTGGGGAGCCTCTGCATTTGTCCTTTTTTGCCAGTAATACCCCCATAGGTCCCCAGAGAATGACAAGTACGTCAAGCCCTTTTCCCCTATAATACTTTGCAAATTTAAGAGTTTCCTGCGGACTGGTGCTTTCATACACCATATTCTTGAGCAGTAATAATACTTTTTTGACTTTTGTCATAAAAACCCCATAGTCTAATAGTACTTTTCTGAAACAGATTACCTTGATATATATAAAGCTTCACATCTCAAAACCCCCAGTTTTTTCAAAAATTCATATTCTTAAATTCGTATGCGAAAGGCGTAATTATCTTCAATTTTTCATATCCATATAATATTATTTCTAATGTATATAATTATCCTTCGGAGCTCTCAAAAAATCTAGAATCTCTTCTGGAAAAAATAAATAAATTTCAAAAAATAAGGGTCGAAATCCCGGGAAAATTTTAATTTTTATGAAAAATTCTTCAGTCCGAAATTTCCTTTTTTTCCCGCCCCTTTTTGCAATCTGAATTTTTAAAGGGGCGGTTTTTTCTTGTTTAGTCCAGATTTATCTGACAATTACAACGACTGCGCCTCGTATGTCCAACACATCAACTTCCCGGCCTTCTGATATTACTTCTTTTTTGATTTCAACAGCCTCGGGGTCGAGCTCAAGGCTTTTTCCAGCCACACTTATTGATATTTTACCTGAAACTGCTTGCGCCTCGATTTTTGCAGGAGCTTGGGCTTTTAGAGCTTTTACCACGGCTCCTGCCTCTTTTCTGAACCTGGGCCCAAGGATTCCCATATTGGGCTTAACCTCTACAGGCAGGTATTCAAAAGAGGGAGCTCCTTTCATTAGTTCAACTTCGGTATTTGTAGCCCCTGCGATATCTCTTGTATCAACTTGCACCTTGTATATCTCAATCTTTTTCAAAGGAGCATTAAGCGCCAGACCGTTTTCGGATTTATAGCGCCGGATTTGACTCGTAATGTCTTTGATAAGCTCTCCTTCGGCTTCAGCCTCTTGACTGATCAGGCTTTCTTCAGGTTCAGGCCAGGCTTGATTGTGTACGCTTCCTGCTCCTAGTCTGGAGTACATTTCTTCGGAGAAGAAAGGAAGAAAAGGAGCAAGCAGGCGCGCTAGGGTATCAACTGTTTGGTAGAGGACGTAGCGGGCAGCAAGCTGACCCTCGAGTTCGTCTCCGTAGAGCCTATTTTTCACAAGTTCTAGGTAGTTATCCGCAAGAACCTCCCAGGCAAAGCCGCGGATGGCTTTGAAGGTGGAATCAAACTGGCAAGCGTCCATCTCTTCGGTTGCAGCCAAGACTAACCTGTTTAATTTGCTTAAGAGCCATCTATCAATTGGAAGCAGCAGCTCCTTTGAGAAATATTGAGCCTCTTTGGCTCCGAAAGCTTTGAGGTGGGACATGGAAAAGCGGTAAATACTCCACATTTTTTGAAGGAACCTAGAAGCTGCAACCACTTCTTTCCATCTGAACATAACGTCTGAGCCAGTAGAGCCTCCAACTGCCCCCCACTGTCTGAAAGCATCTGCACTGTACTTTGTGATCACTTCCTCGGGAGAAATTACGTTTCCAAGGGATTTGCTCATCTTATGGCCGTCAGGGCCAAGGACCATCCCGTTAATCATGATGGTCTCCCAGGGTTTCTTTCCTTCAAGTGCAAGGGTTCGAAGAAGTGTATAAAAGGCCCATGTCCGGATGATATCGTGGCCTTGAGGTCTGAGTTGGGCGGGCAGCCGAAGCTCATGCGCGCTTTCCCAGCCTGTAACATGCAGCGCGGTTAGAGAAGAGTCCATCCAGGTGTCAAGTACGTCCGTTTCAGGCTCAAATTCGGTTGAGCCACAGCTGCAGGCTTTTTTGGGGGAGGTTTCGTTTGGATCAAGGGGCAGCCAAGCTTCTTCTGCAACCATTACTTTTCCACAGTGTTTGCAGTACCAGATCGGAATTGGGGTTGCAAAGATTCGCTGCCTTGAGATACACCAATCCCATTCCATAGTCTCGGTCCAGTTCTCAAGCCTGACTTTCATATAGTCGGGTAACCACCTGATTTCATCGGCTTTTTTCAGAATCCCTTCCGGATCAATCTTGACAAACCATTGAGGATCGGACAGAATTTCAATTGGGGTGTTACAGCGCCAGCAGAGCCCCACATTCTGATCAAGGGGTTTTTGAGCGTAGAGGAAACCTTCGGCTTCAAGGTCGGATATGACCGCTTTTTGGCATTCTTTGAGACTCATTCCTTCGTAGCTGCCAGCTGCTTTTGTCATTTTTCCTTTCTTGTCAATGGCTTTTATGAGGGGGAGTTTGAATTTGGTCCACCAACGCACGTCCTGCTTGTCTCCGAAAGTACAGATCATAACAGCTCCAGTTCCAAAGCCTGCTTCGACGGCTTCGTCTGCGATTAAGGGGACTTTCTGCCCAAAGAGGGGCACTTTGATGGTTTGACCTATATATTCCTTATAGCGCTCATCTTTTGGATTTACGGCAACGGCTACGCAAGCTGCCATGAGTTCGGGTCTGGTGGTTGCAATATTTACCTTGTCAAAGTGGATAAAGTTTAATTTCGTTTTTCGGGCTTCGTATTCGACTTCTGCAAAAGCAATTGCGGTTTCGCAGCGAGGACACCAGTTTACAGGGTGTTCTTCGTGATAGATCCGGTCATCTTCGTACATTTTTACAAAGGATTTCTGGGTCTTGACGAAATATTCCGGCTCCATGGTCACAAATTCATTGCTCCAGTCCACAGAAAAACCAAGACGCAGCATAGTCTTGCGCATCTTTTCGATGTTTCCTGTGGTCATTTCCCGGCACATCCTCCGGAACTCAGCTCTTGGAACCTGGTTTTTGGTTATTCCTTGGGTTTCTTCCACTTTGACTTCCGTGGGCAGCCCGTGGCAGTCCCAACCCTGAGGAAACATCACGTTATATCCGCGCATTCTCCGATATCGGGCTACAAAATCTATGTAACACCAGTTCAGGGCGTTTCCGATGTGGAAGTTTCCTGTAGGGTATGGAGGGGGGGTATCTATTATGTATTGGGGGCGGGGGTCTTCTTCCCAGTTGAAGTGGTACATGGAAAGGTCCCAGGAGGACATCCATTTTTCCTCAACGTCAGTTGCATTATATTCCTTTGGAATTTCCATTTCGGTCATGAAAAAACACTCCGATAATAGGGAAATAGTATCAGAATTTCGTGGGGTTTTAGAGTGCTTGCGATTATTTAAATATATCTGGTTTGGAGCTGAAAGGAGTTTTCCCTCTGCTCTTTCCAAAAAGAAAATCAAGCTGAAATGGCTGCAAGGAAAGCTATGCGGTAGGAAAAAAGGAAAGGAATTCTTTTTTCTGGGTGCTTTTTTATAACCATTTTTTTATAACCATTTTCCATTTTTAGTTTTAGGAGATGTTTATGCAAACTTCCAGGCTTTATGAATGTGCATAGCCTTCATGCCAAGCTTTTAAGGAGGATAAATATCCTTTTCCGGGGTGTCTCCAATTGAAAGCACTTCGTGAGGTTTGAGCTTGAGGTTCTCAAGAGCCATTTTAAAGAGCTTGGAATCGGGTTTTTAAAGCCGTAATCCGAAGAGAGAATTATGAATTTGAAGTGCTGATATAAACCTAAAAATATTAGTTCCTCTTCCGTAAAAAC
>JAQUFK010000006.1 GCA_028684695.1 Methanosarcinaceae archaeon
CATTCCCGAACTTGCCTCTTCCATAACCGCTTCCTTTCAAGAGGCAAGCGGGCTTATAATTGGAAATGTAATCGGCTCAAACATAGCAAACATAGGACTTATAGTGGGGACTGCAGGCGTCCTCTCTGCAGTTCGAACCGATGAAATCATGCTAAAAAGAGATGGGTACATCATGCTTTTTTCAACCCTGATCTTTTTCCTTTTCGGGCTTGATTTTAGGATTTCAAGGCTTGAAGCTCTGATCTTTCTCTTGCTCTACATGGCCTACATTCTCTTTTTGTTTAAAAAAGTGCATCAGCAAAACGAACTTGTCTATTTCGGAGATTTCCTGAAATATTTTTTCAAATTTGAATACCTGTCCGAGCTCCGGATAAAATTAGGAAAAGGCTCAAAAGAAGAGGAGCTTGGAGAGAAAAAAGGAAAAAACTTGCTTTCATCGGAAGAAAACGGGTTTTCCCGAGATTTTTTAACTCTCCTTGCAAGCGGAGCTGCAATCATTCTCGGAGCCAAATATCTTGTCCAAGAAGCCCTTTTTTTTGCAGAGCTTCTGAAAGTACCTGAAGCCATCATAGGAGCAAGTTTTCTTGCAATCGGAACTTCGCTTCCGGAACTGATGGTCACAATAACGGCTGCAAGAAGCGGGCGCGGAAACATCGCTCTTGGAAACGCCATAGGCTCAAACATAACAAATATATTATTAATTCTTGGCTGTGCTGGGCTTCTTCACCCTCTTCCCATAACGAAATTAAGTTTCTTTTACGTAACCCCTTTCATGCTCTTTATAAGCCTGCTCTTTCTTTTCTTTATCTGGACCGGCTGGAGGATCAAAAGAAGCGAAGGTCTTTTTTTGCTGTTTGGGTATTTGGGATTTATATTCTGGCTTTTTAGCCTTGGTTAAAGTTTTTGGGGCTTCTGAGAAAAACAGTTCCAATTTTCATGTCCTGCCAAAAAGCTTTAAGCAATGAAGCCTGTAAAACAGGCTTATGCTCACATTCATAGGGCTGGGCCTTTTTGACGAATCCGATATTTCTTTAAAAGGGCTTGAAGCCATCAAAAATGCCGAGCTCGTCTACGCGGAGTTTTACACTTCCGCGCTTAAGGGCACGGATTTGGAAAAAATGGAAAAGCTTTATGGAAAAACTATTAAGGTGCTATCCAGAGAAGCCGTGGAACAGCGGCCTGATTGGCTAAAAGAAGGCCTGGAAAAAGATATAGTTTTCATAACTGGGGGCGATAGCATGGTTTCCACAACCCATGTGGATTTGCGCTTGCGAGCAAAAGAGCTCGGACTCAAAACCCGCATAATCCATGGAGCTTCCATAAATTCGGCTGTTGCGGGGCTGAGTGGACTTCAAAATTATCATTTTGGAAAGTCCATAAGCATTCCCCATCCTTACCGAAGCAGGCGAGGAAAGCTGGTTATTACAGAAGCTCCATATGATACCATAAAGCTAAATTCCGAGCTTGGATTACATACCCTTGTCTTTTTGGATATCGATAAAGACAAAGGTTATATGACAATAAACCAGGCCCTAAACCTCCTTCTTGAGGTCGAATCCAGACGGGGAGAAGGTGTGATGAAAGAAAGAATTGCAGTTGGAATTGCCAGAGCAGGCTCAGAAAAACCTGTTGTAAAAGCTGATTATGCAGAAAAGCTAAAGGATTTTGATTTCGGAGCTCCGCTCCATATCTTGATAATCCCAGGGAAACTGCATTTTATCGAGGCTGAAGCCCTCGTAAAACTTGCGGCAGGCCCCGAATCCCTCCTTCAAGAGGAGAAATGAAAAAAGCAAAGCTTCTTTGATACTGATAAGATTCTGATAAAGTAGAGGAGAAGGCTTTTGATTCTTACAGAAGTTGGAAGAAAGGAGCTTCATCCAAAAAAAGGTGAGAGATAATGCCTGCCGATTTGAAGGAAAAAGTTGTCCGCTATGAGGACATGCTAAAAAGGGCTCTATTGAAAGCAAAATACGCCCCCATTCCCAATTCTCACATGTATGCGGTTGCAGAGGATTATTATACAATGGCTAAGGCCTATTACAGTGACGGGCTGTATTTTCTGGAACAAAAGGATCCGGTAAATGCCCTTGTAGCTTTTAGCTATGGGCATGCCTGGCTTGATGCCGGAGCAAAACTCGGAATTTTTGCCGTAGATGATGAAACCCTTTTTACCATATAAATAATAAAATAGGAATACTGACATACTTAAATATATATTAACTCCTTCTACAGTTCCGAAGGCTTTTTCTGCGGCAAGGGCGGAAACCTCTTAGATTCTTAGCTAACATTTTTGTTTCCAAAAGCAAACAGAAAAAGCCAAATATGGCTCGGGATTCCTAAATAAAGCTAAAACTAATATAAAGAAGCAGGGATTATTCCCGCGTCTAAAGTTACAGGCAACCCGCCTGAAGGATCGTGAATATTATGAAGAACTTTCATGTAGTACTTGAAGCAGCTTGGTTGGTTAGAGACGTACAGACGGCAGATGACGCAATAGGAGTCGCAGTTTCCGAAGCAGGCAAACGCCTGAACCCTAAACTTGATTTTGTGGAAGTAGATATCGGGTCCACTTTTTGTCCCGCATGCGGAGAAGCCTTCAGCAGTGTGTTCATTGCGGCAAACACTGCTCTTGTAGGGCTTGTTTTCGAAATGAAAGTCTTTGATGCCGAATCTGCAGAACATGCGGAAAGGATTGCAAAATCCGTTATAGGAAAATCCTTGCGGGATATTCCTCTAAAGGTCATTGAAGTCGAGGAATTTGAAAGGGGACCTGAAAGCGGGGGCAAACGCGAGGGGCGAAAAAATAAGGAAGGAAGCCAGGAATAAGGAAAAAAGCTGAGACTTTCGATACTAATCGATAAATTAAAAACTAGGTAGAAAAGAGCCAGAGAACAGGCCGAAAAAAATTATAAGAAATCGGGCAGGCAAAGAGGATCAAGTATGGGCAAAAATGGGGTAGAGAAGAGGCAAATGGATAGAGTAATTTCCGTAGTCGGACATATCGCGCTTGATTATATTCTTGATGTGGAAAGAATTGCGGAAAAAAACGAGTCGTCTCCGGTAATTAATTATGAAGAATACCCAGGGGGAGGAGCTGCAAACATTGCAGTTGCCATAGGAAAACTCGGAGGAAAAAGCCAGCTTATCTCTCCGGTGGGAATTGATTTTGAGGGCTCTGAATATGAAAAAATACTAATAGATGCAGGCGTTGATCTCTCCCACCTCTCCCATTTTAAGGGAGAAAAGCTTCCCAAAGCCTTTATTTTCACGGACAAAGAGCAAAACCAGGCCACTTACTTTTACTGGGGAGCTTCGTCAAAGTTTAGGGAACTTGAGGTTGTACCGCTTGATTTTGTCCATCTGGCAACTGCAGACTCGGTTTACAACGCTAAAATCGCCCAACTTGCAAATTTTGTTTCTTTTGATCCGGGGCAGGATCTTCTGACTTATTCAAAAGAAGACCTAAAAACCATTCTTGCCCATACAGACATTCTTTTTGCAAACCGGCACGAGATAAAAAAAGTCTCTGAAATAACCGGAAAGAGCTTTGCCGAGCTTAAAGAGAGGATTGGCATAATCATCGTTACATTCGATTCAAAAGGAAGTCGGATCTACACTGATTCTGAAGAATTTAAAATCCCAATAGTTCCGGTCAAGGCGCTTGATCCCACTGGAGCAGGGGATGCTTACAGAGCCGGCTTCTTGCTTGCGCTTACACGGGGCTACTCCATTTCCACCTGCGGAAAAATCGGAGCAACTGTTGCTTCTTTTGCCGTACAGAGTCTGGGTTGTCAGACTGAGCTTCCTTGCTGGGAGGAGATGAAGAGCCGGTACGAAGAGAATTTCGGAAAACTTAAAAGCCTTTAATTTCAGGAGCTTTATAAATGAAGCTTGCAGCCTTGATTTCGGGAGGAAAGGACTCAATCTATGCTATTCAAAAAGCCATAGAAGAAGGACATGAGGTAACTAATCTCATTACAATTGTTCCGGAACGAAGCGATTCTTACATGTATCATTCAATTAACCTCCACGTTGTCGATCTGATTGCAAAAGCTTGTGAAATTCCACTTCTTAGGCAGCCTTCAACCGGAGTAAAAGAGCTTGAGCTTGAGGATTTGGCTCACGCGCTTAGGCAAGTGAAGGTTGAGGGAGTGGCGGTTGGAGCTATCGAATCCCGCTACCAAGCAGAAAGGGTACAAAAGATCTGCGATTCGCTTGGGCTTAAACTCTACGCTCCCCTCTGGCATAAGGAGCCTGAGAAGCTCCTGCTTGAGATGATCAAAACCCTTGAGATTCGAATAGTTTGCGTTGCTGCGGATGGGCTTGATGAAAACTGGCTCGGAAGGCAGATAAATTTGGAATCCCTTGAGCGCCTCAAAGCCCTAAACCGCCGGCGCGGGGTCCATGTGGCCGGAGAAGGAGGAGAATATGAAACCCTTGTTCTTGATGCCCCCTTTTTCAAAAAACGGATAGAAATTGTAAAAAGCGAAGCCAGATGGAAGGGAAATCGGGGAGTGCTTGAAATTCTGGATGCCAAACTTGTTGAAAAAAGCTGAAAATTCAGACTCCTTTTTCCAGCCAGAGCCTCCTCATGGTTTCCCTGATTTGATTTATTTTTTCTAGGCTGGCTTCTTCGTCTAGGAGGTCCGGTTCATAAAAAGCCTCAAGTGCAAGTTTTGCAGCAATTGAGGTGTTGTTTAGATAACGGCTTTCAGCTTCGCTTATGATGGTCTGAAGCGCCGAAGCTGCCTGAAGGACTGCACTTTCCATTTTTTCATCCTCTGCGACTTTTCCGAGCTCTTCAAGCGAGGAGCTGATTTTCCTTGCCGGATTTTCCAGGTTCTGTTCAAGAGCTTCAAGAGCTATTTCTTCAAGCATGAGTTCGGCCCCCAAAACAGCATCCTCAAGCTCTTGCCGAGCTGCAAGGACTCCGGTTTTCCCTAAACAGGAAATACAAGTCGCGCCATCTTCGTCCAGGACTGGAACTTTCAGCTTTGCAACCGATTTTCCAATTTCTCCAAGCCCGATTGCAACGGCAATGGTTTCTCTTTTAAGTTCTTTGAGAGCCGCGGTATTTCCAAATTTTCCAAGGATTGAGGCGGCAGTCTTTGCGGCCATTTCCATCTGTTTTTCGGCAGCCTCCTTTCCAATGCTTCCAAAAGAGAGAAGGAGGCTTATCGTGGTAGCTTCCATTCTCCGGCCAAGCGCGGGGGCCAAAAAACTTTCCAGGGCCTTAAGCGCAAGAACTGTTGTCAGCTCCATTTTCTGACGGGCCGCAGCTTTTCCAATTTCGCTAATTGAAGCTATCGTCCTCATTGCATCGTTTTCCTGCCCTTTCGCAAAAAAACCTGAGCCTAATTCCGCAAAAAAATCAAGAGCCCGAAGCGCTCCTTCTTCGAAATCCTCTTCGATTGAGGAAAGTCCAAACATTAGAGCTTTATTTTCTTCCTCTAAAGGCATAATACCCCCTAACTTTCAGACCAACTTTAGTGCCTACTTTAGGAAGCTATCAGTCAACTAGCCTTCCTTCCGAAAAGTGATAAATATAATAAAGGATCAGAAAAACAAGGATTGTAAACCCCGCTTTTAGGTCTATCTTTTTAAAAAGCCTAAAATCCAATAAAAATCCCCCAGATTTTTTCTTTTAGGTTTTTTTCTGCTTATTCTCAAATTTTTCCTTTTTTCGATTTAGAATTCTACTTTTAATTTCTTGCTTCCTGTATTTATTGTTTTAGTCCGAGCTGGATCTATAGCTTGCAGCTTGAAAGCTTCTTGTTTTATTCACTTTTCAAAAAAGGCAATAAATTCCTAGAAAATACACAAAAAAAAGGAAGTTGAAAAAAAGGTGAAAAAAGTTTACAAGCCCTTTCTTTTCTCATACGGCTTTGAGAACTTTGATTCCACCTCCTGACGATGAATCGTATTATATGAACAAAACGGAATTACGCGGCCGTCAGGGGTTGCGTAGTGAATCCCACACCTTTGAAGCCTCTCAAGATCAAGATTGTAGGGATCCTGAAAATGCATGGTTCCGAGGAAAAGGCTGTTTCTGTGAAAGGGTCTTGCGGCCTCAGAAGTTCCATTCTTAAAGAAATCAATTATTAATTTAGTAATATCTATAGACTTTGGAGCTTTTTCCTGATCAATAAAAGTCAAGATCTTGCTTAGAGCCTTACTAACCAGTCCCGATTTTTTAAGCCTAGACTTTGTGCCGCTTAGTTTTGGGGCAAGCTCATCCAAAAGCTCAAATAGCCCGTCAACATCCACAAAACGAGTAATTGGGATCAGCCGCTCTCCTTCTTTGTAAACGTAAGTAGCTGCTCCGCAATGAGGATGCAAAGTAAATTTAGGAACCTGAGAATTTCGCATAGCAGCTACAAATCTGGAAATCGGAACTACGCTTGAGACCGGATACCAATCTTCCTTACAAATCTGCCCCTCGGTTTGCTCTTCAGCCAAGTTCATAAGGTCCGGAATTGTAATCCGTTTTTCTTCTCTTTCGGTCTGGTCTATGCGCCCTGTAAAAGCAACCGGCTGGAAATTGACCCCTTTTATAATGTCTAGTTTCTGGGCTGCATATCGGATTATATCTCCGATCTGATGATCGTTTACTCCTTTTGCAAGAGTTGGCACCAGTGTGAGACTTTTGAGGCCTCCTATTCTACAGTTAGCTATTGCCTTTTTCTTCAGAGGAAAAGCATTGAAGCCTTGCATTTTCCTGTAGGGTTCAGCGCCTATACCATCAAAAGAAAGATAGACGGTATTAAGCCCAGCGTCTCTTAAACTTTTAGCATACGCAGCACTTTTTGCAAGTTTTACCCCGTTAGTTGCAATCTGAATGTGCAAAAATCCAAGTTCTTTTGCCATAGAAATTATTTTGGGAAGGTCACTGCGAACTGTAGGCTCGCCTCCTGAAAACTGCACTGCATAGCATGGAACTGGTTTTTCATTCCGGAGCAAAAGTAACATGTTCCGGATTTGTTCTAGTGTGGGTTCATAAATATAGCCGCTTGCTTTTGCATTTGCAAAACAGACTGGACAATTGAGATTGCAGCGATTCGTAACATCGATATTTGCAAGGATGGTCCCTGTTTTGTGCCTAGGGCATAAGCCACACCCTAGCAAGGAATTTTTTTGGGTCATCGGATTTAAGATGCCTGTCCCAATTTCATGATATCGGTCGAAATTTCCATAAAGCTCGGCGTCTGACCAGTATATATCCCTGAAGGTCCCATGTTCAGGACACTTTTTTTCAATGAAAACTTTCCCATCTTCGGCGAACACCTCAGCATCTGTTATCTTCAGGCATTCTGGACAGATTGACTGAGTATATTTTATATGGGAGAGTTTTTGCTCCCTCAAAAAATGTGTTGAGGGGGGAGTCTTCCCCTTATTTGTGAAGACGCAAATTTCACTCTTTTCTGACATTCTGAGATCACTCATTCATGAGACTTTTGGGTAGTTGGCGAATCTATAAAATAAACCTCGTAGATGCAATTCGATCTTTCAAAGGTGCTTTTGGAATCTGAAAGAAGAATAAAAACCCAGACAGAGTAATTTACTTGGTAATGTTTACCAATCTGGAATTTTTCCATTCCGCCTCCATGAAATGTTTAAAGATCCGAACCTGCTCTTTTCCGTTGTACCAGGTGGCAGTAAGATTTAGGCGTGAGATTTCATTTTTAATGCTAAGAACAAGAATTTCTTTGTTATCGATGGCAAGCATCCCACCTTTTAAAGAATGAGGACTATTTTCTTTTTTATAAACCCGAATCTGAGCCCCGGGAAATTCTTTTGCAATATTGCGTACATAGGCCTCGTCTTGTCCTGTGATCTTGACCTTTATTCCCATATCAATTTTCTCCTGAACTGTTTGCTTTATGCTCTTCATTATAGGATAAATTTCAATTATTCTGTTAAGAGAAGGATATGAGGAAGCAAATATGATCTCTTTACTGGCCGCCTTTAACATTCGGACGATTTTATCGTTTACGTTTTCAATTCCACTGATGTTCCAGACTGTATCTTCATCCTCAGCTTGAACCTTGGAATGATAGATTTGCTTAAGTTTTTCTCTGGAATATTGAAGGGCTTTTTCATAATCCTGTTCTATTCTGTCAATAATTTTGTCCGGAGGAATTATTTTATAACGCATCGGTTTGGTTTTCTGAACCTCAATAATGCCTCTATTTTCAAGTTTGGTGATCACACCATACACTGCAGAACGGGGTATACCTGAAAAGACATGAATATCCGAAGCAGTTCCACTTCCATACTCTGTAAGGGCAATAATCAATTTTGCTTCATAGGATGTAAGACCAAGCTGCTGAAGTGATTCGATCAGTGTATTAATCATAATAATTCCTAATCAGAAGATAATTCCTTATTATTATCTTTCGCAAACTTTTTGTTTTTTTGATGAAAGTCCTTGAGTAAGAAGCCTTAAACTGCAAGGCTTAGCTTAGCTAAGCTTGTTTATTTTTTTCATGTACTCAAATACCCCGCAAGGTTTGTTATATAGAAGGGCTTATGCAATTGAATAAAAAACAGTATGGGAAACCTTAAATCAATCTAAAATGCTCCCGGCTTTAAAAGACCTGATGGGCTTTTTTACCTCTCAATTGCATAATTCCTTTGTAATTTATAAGTCTTGTTAGTATTACAATACTAACAATATATTTAGTTTTTGGGTAACAACTAATTCATTAGGCTTTCGAATTCCAATAATCTAAATAATGTGTTTAACTCGATACCTGCCAATACTTTCTTCTTCTGCCGCCTATAACTCCCTATAATCTAAATAATGTGTTTAACTCGATACCTAATCTAGTGCCTAATCTAGTGCCTAAAATACCTAACTGAATGGAGAAAAAGTCAATTAGAGCAACTTCTTAAATTCCGGCCTTTTTATTTGAATTAGCTTTATAGAACTCAGCGTTAAAACTCCTGAGTCTTCAGCTCAGGGGTAGTTCACAAACTTACATTATAATTTTCCTCATTCTCAAGTTAGAACCCCGTTTTTTGCTCCCGATACAACAAAGCTTAAATTAAGTGTAGCAATTACTGATTAGACTTTAGCGACCGGCAGACTTTCAACACAGGCCAGCCGCAAAACCGGACCTAAACATTTTTCCAAGATATGCTTCACGATAATCGTTTACAGGGTGAACCCCAGATGATAAAAGAAATCACTGCCAAATACAACGCAGAAGAAATTGAACAAAAAGTAACGCAGTTCTGGGACGAAAGCGACGCCTATCGCAAGACCCGGGAACATCGTAAAACCGGAAAAAAGCTCTTCTTCGTAGATGGACCTCCTTACACAACAGGCCACATCCACCTTGGAACTGCCTGGAATAAAATAATCAAAGACTCCATTCTTCGCTATTACTCCATGCACAACCGGCACATAATGGAGCGGCCGGGCTGGGATATGCATGGGCTGCCCATTGAGGTCAAAGTCGAAGGAGTGCTTGGATTCAAATCCAAAAAGGATATTGAAAGTTTCGGAGTAGGCAATTTCATATCCAAATGCAAAGAATTTGCCCGAAATCAGCAATATGCCATGACCGAGCAGTTTGAACGCCTTGGAGTCTGGCTCCAGTGGGAAGATCCTTACATGACTCTTAAGGATGAATACATCGAAGCTGCCTGGTGGACGCTTAAGCAGGCTCAGGAAAAAGACCTGCTCGATGTAGGTAAACGCGTGGTCAACTGGTGCCCCAGATGCGAAACTGCAATTGCAGATTCCGAAGTTGAGTACGCGGACCGAAGCGATCCTTCAATTTACGTCAAATTCAAAGTCAAGGGAGAAGAAAACACCTTCATTGTCATCTGGACCACAACCCCTTGGACCATTCCTTCAAACATTGCAGTTGCGGTTCATCCCTCCTTTGAATACGCAAAATTCCGGGCCATACGCCAGGATGGCAAAGAAGAAATCTTGATTGCGGCAAGCGCTCTTCTTGAAAACGTACTCAGAAAAGGTAGGTATACAGATTACGAGATTCTAAAAACAATGCTCGGCGAAGAAGTAGCAGGCCTTGAATACGAATCTCCGCTTGCAGACCTTGTACCCAAGCAGGCCGAATTCAAACACAACGTTTATGAGGCTGAATACGTAACCGCAGAAAATACGGGCTGTGTCCATATCGCTCCCGGCCACGGGATGGATGACTTTGCTGTGGGAATCAAAAATAAGCTTCCTATCTTCTGTCCAGTTGGCCCAAACGGAGCCTATACTGAAGCCGCCGGAAAATACGCGGGCCTGAATATAAGGGAGGCAAACTCCCTGATCATAAAAGACCTGCTTGAACGCGACTGCCTTTTGGCCTCAGAGGAAATAACGCACAGGTACGGGCACTGCTGGCGCTGCAAGACGCCTATTATCTATCTTGCGACTGAACAGTGGTTCCTCAAGGTCACGGAACTTAAAGAAAAAATGCTCGCTGAAATCGAGGCTATAGACTGGTACCCCGAATGGGCAGGCTCAGCCAGATTTAGAGCCTGGGTCGAAGGTGCAAGAGATTGGTGTATTTCAAGACAGCGCTATTGGGGAATTCCAATTCCAGTCTGGAAATGCCAAAAATGCGGGAGAATGGAAGTTATTGGGACCAAGCAGGAACTAATTGAAAAATCCAATGCAAGTGCTGAAATCGAGCTACATCGCCCTTATGTAGATGAGATAATCCTTCCCTGTACATGTGGAGGGGACATGAAACGGGTAGAAGATGTGTTTGATGTCTGGTTCGATTCAGCTGTTGCCTCTTGGGCGACTTTGAAGTTTCCGCATCAGAAAGAAGACTTTAATGAATGGTGGCCTGCAGACTTTATCACCGAAGGACATGATCAGACTCGCGGCTGGTTCTACTCTCAGCTCGGAGCCAGCATGGTAAACTTTGGCCGGGCTCCTTATAAGAGCGTGCTGATGCACGGATTCACTCTGGACGGAACTGGAAAAAAGATGTCCAAGAGTATTGGAAACGTCATTACTCCACAAGAAGTAATCGATAAATTCGGAGCTGATACCCTCAGAGCTTATGTGCTTTCTTCAAGCGCTCCCTGGGAAGATCTTAAATTCAACTGGGAAGAAGTTGCAACCGTCAATAGGGCCATAAATATTCTCTGGAATGTCTTTCGCTTCCCGCTGCCCTATATGGCTCTTGATGACTTTGATCCCATACAGGTTTCTCTGGATTCAGTCAAAGCCTCCCTTCGAGAAGAAGACAAATGGATTCTTTCAAGAACCCAATCTCTAATCAAGGCCGTAGACGCTGCAATGAGCGAGTACCTGCTTCACAAAATAGTTCGAAGCATTCTGGAATTTGTCCTTGAGGATCTTTCCCGCTGGTACATCCAGCTTATCAGGCCCAGAACCTGGACTGAAGCAGAGGATCCGGACAAGCTTGCAGCTTATGCCGTGCTCTATGAAGTTTATGGAACACTTATCCGGTTAATTGCTCCTTTCATGCCTTTCCTGGCCGAGGAGATGTATCAGAGCTTGGTTCGGAACACGGATACAAAGGCTCCGGAGTCTGTGCACATGTGTGACTGGCCCAAGGTTAAGGAGGCTTATCTTGATCCAGAACTCGAAGCTGCTATGACAACAGCTCGTTCTATTGTAGAAGCCGCGTCAAACGCCCGTCAGAAAGTGAGCCGTAAACTCAGATGGCCGGTTGCAAGGATTGTGGTCAGCCCTGAATCCGAAGCTGCAGTCAAAGCTGTTGAGAAACTAAGCTCCGTTTTAAAGGATCAGACCAACTCCAAGGCAATTGTGCTGACCGGGGTTGCTGAGAGTTGGGACGAACTTGGGCTTGAGGTTATTCCCGAGCCCGGAAAAATCGGCCCGGTCTTTAAAAAAGATGCAAGAAAAGTCTCTTCCGCTTTGAAAGAAATAGACGGTATGGTTTTGAAAAAGACTTTTGCTGCAGCCGGAGAGTTTGAGCTTTCTCTTGCTGACGCTCGCACGGTTACAATAACTCCCGAAATGGCCAAGTTTGCAGAGACTCTTCCCGAAGGAGTTGCAAGTGCTGAATCCTCGGCTGGACTTGTCTATGTGGATTCGAACCTGACTCCTGAACTTGAAGCTGAAGGCTTTTCAAGAGAAGTTATCCGCAGGCTTCAGGATATGAGAAAGGAACTTGATCTTGTAGTGGATGAAAATATCAAAGCCGAAGTTAGAATCGAGGACGAGAGAGTTAGGGAGCTTGTAAAAACCCTTAAAACTCTAATCGCTGAAGAAGTCCGTGCAGCTTCCTTTGAGTTCTCTACAACCGAAGTTTCAGGAACTCTTGTCAAGGACTGGAACGTCGAAGGAATTGCCATGAAGATGGGTGTTTCAAAAGCCTAAACTGGCTAATTAAAATGGATAAAAGGAAAGGAGTCGATTTATTTGGATTTTACCGCCTGGGAGCCTATATATGAAAAGATTCTAAAGGATTTGGGGTTTGAGCGGGCCGGAGATGAACAGGCGGCAAGGCTCCTTTCTGGAATGCTAACAAAGGCAAACTCAGTTAGCCTTTCCGAACTTGAAGTCACAATTTTTAATAAACCCGTGCTTGTTTGCGGAAATGCTCCGAGCCTTCGGCTCGAACTTTCAAAATTAGAGCTTTCAAATTTTGTAATCCTCGCAGCTGATGGGGCCGCCGCCGTCCTAATGGAGCTTGGGCGGGTTCCAGAAGTAATTGTGACCGATCTGGATGGAAATTCCAAAGCCGATATAGAAAAAGAGATCTTGGCCTGCGAACAAGGCTCGCTTCTTCTTCTCCATGCCCATGGAGATAATATAGATAAGCTTGAAAAATATGTACCCAGATTCCGAAAATTTTTGGCCACAACTCAGGCCGAGCCTTTTGATCTGGTTTACAATTTCGGAGGTTTTAGCGACGGAGACCGTTGTGTCTTTGTGGCAAAAGAATTCGGAGCTGCAAGCATCAAGCTTGCAGGTTTTGATTTCAAAGACCCAAAAGTAAATCAGATTAAGAAAAAGAAACTGACCTGGGCCAAAAAATTAATAGAGATGTGCGGGATTTGAAAAGAGCTGGTTTTCTGCTTGCTAGACTTGGCTTTTTGCTATTGCTGGTTCTTAGCTAAAACAATATGGGAATTTATATATCATTGAATATAATATCATTGAATATATAATGTATTTCTCATCAACAATCAGCTTTTTAAGCGCAGCAACCGCAGCAACATTTGAGAGTTTAGTAACGTTTTAGACTTTATTCTAGATGAGAGAAATTAGGCTTTCATAAAAATTAAGCTTCTCATTAATAAGAGCTATAAATAATAGAGCAATAAATACATTAGCTGAAAATTAGAAACCATATTAAATAGACTCAGGTCTAGCAAACATTCCTTATTCCCAAATATCCTTATCTAAAATACCCTTGTCTAAATACCCAATCCCTAATTTCTTATTTAAACTAATTTATCCCAAAAATTCCGGAGAATTTCTTTGAGTCTCACAGATATTATCCCTTTGAGCGGTCCGAACCTCGTACTTGCAATTTTTTTGCTGTACTGGGGACTCGTCTCCACTCTTAACAAAAAAGGTATCCTCGAAAAATACAATATCAGTACCTGGGGTCCACTACCCATCTTGATGATCAGGACTACAAAAGGGCTTGGCTTGCTGGACACTCTGGCAAAGCCGAAAAAATATTGGCGGTATTTTGCAAATTTGGGCATCCTGCTCATGTTTGTGGGAATGGCCTCAATGTTTTTGATAATCCTGATTTCGGATCTTGCAATGTACACCTCCTTTCTAAACGATGCTGTGCCGGAGCCGGGAAAATATAACGCTCCCCGAAATATCTTTTTGATTCCTGGAGTAAACGAATTTATTCCCTTTACTTGGGGTTTTATCGCCCTAATCGTAACTCTTGTCGTACACGAGTTTTCTCATGCCATCCTGTGCAGGGTAGAAAATATTCGGGTCAAGTCAATGGGGCTTTTGCTGGCCCTTGTTCCAATAGGGGGATTTGCAGAGCCAGATGAAGAAGAACTCTTTGGAAAAAATGAAGATACGGCAGAAGAGCTTGAAGAGCCGGCTTTAACCGCAACTATAGAAGAAATAGAGGCTTGGGAAAAACGGAAGCAAGAGCTGGAACTTCAAAAAGAGCAGGAACAAGAAGAGGAAAGCAAAAAAGAAGAAGAAAAAGAAGAAAAAGCCGGAACTGAAGGCGAAAGGGAAGAAGAAAAAGAAGAAAAAGAACTAAGAGAAGAAGAACCAAGAAAAGCTGCTACCCGGAACCAGCGAGCCCGAATTTTGGCTGCTGGAGTAATGGCTAATTTCGTTGTGGCATTCATTGCCTTTGCTCTCTTCTTTGGGCCTGCACTTGGAGGAATAGCTCCCCTAAGTGATGTAATGATCGTAAACGTAAGCGAAGGCTCTCCGGCCGGGCTTGCGGGGCTTGAAGAGAATATGGTAATTACGCGCATCGATGAGACTAATATAAGCAACGCAAGAGATCTTCTCCTCTTTCTTAGTGAAATCAACCCTGGAGATCCTCTGAAAATTCAGGCCGCGAAAAACGGAGAGATTGAAACATATGAGCTGAAGGCCAGAGAAATTTCGAAGGATTACTTAAGCGGCTTTAAAGTAAGACCTATAGATGAAGGGCCTGCAGAGGCTGCAGGGCTTCAAGACGGCATGCTGATGATCAGAATCGATGAGAAGGAGATCCGAAACGAAGTTGATTTTGTAGCCTTCATGGCCACAACAAAAGCCAACCAAACGGTCCAGATTGAACTCTATCCTCAAGAAGGCTATGAAGGAGAGCTAACCGAAAACGGCACTGTCATCTTTGAGGTGCCACTGGTCTCAAATGGACAGAATGAACGGGGTTTTCTTGGCGTTAATCTGGGAGCAGCTGGAAGTATTCAGTGTCCAACACTTGGAATGGCGATAGGAGAATATCCAGCAAAAGCTTATCTTGACGTCCTCAAAATGATTCCTTCCTTGCTGGATGAACCTGTAGCATGGCTGATTCTGTTTGGGCTTCCGATCGTTGGCTTAGATGGAGGAGGATTCCGAGGTTTTTCCGGAACCTTTGCTCAGTTCTACCAACCTGTAGGCTGGGCCGAACCTTTTGGGATTGGCGTCTTCTGGCTTGCAAACGCTATGCTCTGGATTGGCTGGCTAAACTTTTATGTAGGCCTTTTCAACTGTCTGCCTGCAGTTCCCTTGGATGGAGGACATGTGTTTAGAGATTACACCTATTCGCTGATATACAGGCTTACTGGAAATGAAAATACCTCTATCAGGCTTTCAAATTCTATTGCCGCAAGCTTTTCCCTTCTGATTATGCTCTCGTTTGTCTTTATGATAATCGGACCTTTTGTAGGGCAATGGCTGCGCTGAGCAAGAACTCTGTGCACTGCTAAGCAAAAAGAAAATAAAGAATATAAAAAAAGGCTTCAGATGGAGAAAAAATAAAAAGGGAGAAAAAGGCATTTTTAATGAAAATATGCCCTTGAAAATAGCCTTTTTCCTTCCTTTTTTCTCAATTTTTCGAATTTTTCCGGGTTTATGGAGAAAGTGAAAAAAATGGAAAGCTTATCAACGGGTATAGAAGGACTAGACATTCTAATTGATGGAGGCTATCCAAAAGGCAAAAGCATTCTGTTAACAGGTCCTCCGGGCTCCGGAAAAACAATTTTAGGACTGCATTTTCTGCATAAGAGTTGTGAAAGTGGTAAAAAATGTATCCTGATTCTGACTCGAGAACTGACGGAAGATGTACTCCTTCAGTCAAAAACGCTGGGAATGGATCTGGAACCTTTTAAGGCTTCAGGGCAGCTTCAAATAAAAAATATATTCGAAGACCGGATCAACAAGCTAAAAAGTGTTTCTCGTTTTGGAAAAGGTCTTTGTGCCGTTGATACGGATATAATTGAGTACCTCAGTTCCGCAGCAGAAGGAGCTGACGTGGTTGTGATCGATAATATCGGGATGATGGTAATTGCCCATGAAGCCAGAGAATTTGCAGACAAGTTCAGTTCTATAAGTATTATCCTTCTAAAAAGGGGCTGTACAAGTCTTTTTATCATGGACGACGACTCTTACGCCCTCACCTATGGGCTTCCAGCTTCCATGGTTTTTGGGAATATGAAATTTATCGTAAAAGAAAATCTAAATGTTGGCCGGACAAAGCAGTATATCTATATTCAGAAAATGCGCAATAAACCGGTCCCGATCAAGTATTCTCTTTATACCCTTACCCAAGAAGGAATAAAAATTATAAGTAGTTTAAGGGGAAGATAAACATTTTTTTCTTTTTGGACAAGTTAGCCTTTTACCCTCATTTCTTTTCTTAAAGCCTCACTGGCTCACAATTTTTCCATCCACGAGCCGGATAATTCTATCGGCTTTTGCGGCCAGAGCTTCGTTATGGGTGACTACTATAAAAGTCTGATTTAATTGTCGATTAAGCCTGCGGAGCAGTTCGTAGACCATATCTCCGGTTTTTGTATCCAGATTGCCGGTAGGTTCGTCTCCAAGCACGATTGCAGGAGAGCAGCTAAGCGCTCTTGCAACCGCAACCCTCTGATTTTGGCCTCCTGAAAGCTCTCCTGGTCTATGCTCCATCCGGTCTTTAAGCCCAACTTCTTCCAGAAGCTTTTTAGCTATTTGCCGGGCTTCTTTTTTTTTCTTGCCTGAAATTAAAAGAGGCATCATGACATTTTCCAGAGCAGTAAAGTCGGGCAGAAGATGATGATATTGAAAAATAAAACCCAGCATCCGATTCCGAAGTTCCGATCTGGCCTTATCCGAAAGCTCAGTCACGTCTTGACCCTCAATTAAAAGGCTGCCTTCGCTTGGGGTGTCTAGGAGCCCTATAAGGTGCATAAGAGTGCTTTTCCCTGAACCCGAAGGGCCGACAATTGCAACGAATTCTCCTTTTCTAATCTTCAGACAGGCTTTGTCAAGAGCTCTAAAGTCTACCCCGTTGCGGTAAATCTTGCTAAGATTCTTTAATTCGATTATCGGGGGATCTTTACCCATGTTTAGTTCCTGAATATATTATGTGTTTAGTTTAGCTTGAAATATTTTTCAATTTATAAGCGATTATATAAGAAATTAGTTTATCGGTTCGAAAGCCAAAAGTTGCTAATTAGTTTGGCGAATTATTTCCCAGCCGAATACAGGAGATATATTTTCAGAATTATAATAAAAAATAATGAAGGTTTCCTAAAAATCTCAAAAACGTTATATAGGTGTAAAGCGATTTAGAAAAGTAGTTTTCAAAATATAAACAAGAATTAGAATATTAGAAGGATAGATTAGAAGGATAGGAACCCTTTTGCGCCATAGGTTCCTATCGATGATCCAACCCCAGAGATTGAGAGAAAACCCAAAAACTCTCAACCTACGTCTTTTTTTATGCTTTCCATATACTTAAGATAAACGATGTGAAATCTTTAATGTGCTTCAATTATTTAATTACATTAAATTTTATGTGGTAATTATAATATTAAATGTAGTCAAATATTTGAAAGACATTAAAATATTTAATTCCTTCAAAATAAAGCCCCTTTGTTTATTTCTAGATTCTTCTTTTTGGCTATTGCAGAGCTATTTAAGGGCCTAAAAGCAAAATATATAAGCCGGCCTTTGCATATTTTGGGAAAAGCTTTTCTAAGGCAGGAGCCGAAGAAAGCTTAGGACACACTTTTAAGGAGATCAAGTCCATTGAAAAAAACCATTATTCTCGGAATCGAAGGCACAGCTTGGAACCTGAGTGCTGCAATCGTGGACGAGACCGATATTATAGCCGAGGTTACGGAAACCTACCGGCCTGAGAAGGGGGGAATTCATCCCAGAGAAGCCGCCCAACATCATGCAAAATATGCGGCAAGTGTAATCCGGCGCCTCCTTGAAGCTGCAAAGAAAAAAGGAGTGGAAGCGGCTGAGCTTGATGCAATCGCTTTTTCCCAAGGTCCAGGACTTGGCCCCTGTCTTCGAACCGTCGCAACCGCAGCTCGTATGCTTTCCCTCTCCCTTGGAATTCCGCTTGTAGGAGTAAATCACTGCATTGCTCATATCGAAGTAGGAATCTGGAAAACCCCTGCAAAGGATCCGGTAGTCCTTTATGTAAGCGGAGCAAATTCCCAAGTTCTGGCCCATAAAGCCGGAAAATATAGGGTTTTTGGAGAAACCCTTGATATAGGGCTTGGAAACGCTCTTGACAAGTTTGCGCGCAGCGCAGGGCTTTCTCATCCCGGAGGTCCAAAAATTGAACATTACGCAAAAGAAGCAAAAAAATACCTGCACCTGCCCTATGTTGTAAAGGGTATGGATCTGTCTTTTTCAGGCCTTTCCACGGCCTCAACCGAAGCTTTAAAAAAGCACCGGCTTGAAGATGTTTGCTATTCCTATCAGGAAACCGCTTTTGCCATGGTTGTGGAGGTTACGGAAAGAGCTCTTGCCCACACCGGAAAAAAGGAAGTCCTTCTTGCAGGCGGAGTAGGAGCAAATGGAAGACTCCGAGAAATGCTAAACTCCATGTGCAAAGCCAGAGGAGCCAAGTTCTATGTACCTGAAAAACGTTTCATGGGCGACAATGGAATCATGATTGCCTATACCGGGCTTTTGATGTATAAAGCAGGCGACACCATAAGCCTTGAGGAATCAAAGGTAGATCCAGGCTTTAGGCCTGACGAAGTGAAAGTAACTTGGATTTCTGAAAAAACAGAAAATTCTGAAACAGATTTTGAAACCGGAAAAAGCCCGGCTGAGCTTTTGAAAAGTGGAGCTGAAGCCCTAGTCTTCCTTGAAACTGGGCCTGAAGGCAAAAAGCAACTTGTTAAGGAAAGGATTCCAAAACCCTACCGACTAAAAGAAATCGATGAACGGATCCGAAAAGAACGGAACCGAACCGAGGCTAGGATGCTCTCCGAAGCCCGAAAAGTAGGGGTTTCTACGCCTATTGTCTATGAGCTTGAAGATTTTCGGATCAAAATGCAATATATCGAAGGCAGCCCTCTTAAATACCTGCTCAATCCCGAACTTTCTGAAAAAGGGGGAAAACTCCTGGGGAAATTGCACAGCGGAGGAATTGTTCACGGAGATCTGACAACTTCAAACCTTGTGCTTTCGGAAGAGAAGAGGCTCTATTTGCTTGATTTTGGGCTCGCACATTTTGATAAAAGCTTGGAAGCAAGAGGGGTGGATGTGCACGTGCTTTTCCAGACTCTTGAGAGCACGCATAGAGAACCTGAAGCTCTGATCGCAGCTTTCAAGAAGGGATATGCAAGTACATTTATAGAGGCAAAAGACGTTCTAAAACGAGTGGAAGAAATAAAAAAGCGAGGCCGCTATTCATGATTGAAAAAACAGAAAAAAACAGAAAAAAAATCGTCTTTGTAACAGGCAATAATGGAAAATTTGTAGAGGTAAGAGCAATTCTTGCAAGCCGCGGAATTGAGGTGCTTCAAAATAAAGAGGGGTACCCCGAACTTCAGGAAGAAGAGCTTGAGCCTATTGCAGCTTCCGGAGCCAGTTTTGTAGCCGAAAAACTAAGGCTGCCTGCAATTGTTGACGATTCGGGGCTTTTCATAAAAGCTTTAAAGGGTTTTCCGGGGCCTTACTCTCGTTTTGTCGAAGACAAACTCGGAAACCAAAAAGTTCTTCAGTTAATGGAAAACGAAGAAGATAGAGCAGCTTATTTTAAAACGGTCATAAGCTATTGTGAACCAGGGAAAAAACCCCTGCTCTTTTCGGGCCTTGTAGAAGGAAAAATAGCTTTTGAAGAACGCGGAACCGGAGGCTTTGGCTATGATCCTATTTTCGAGTATGAAGGCAAGACTTTTGGAGAACTCGGAGACGAAATAAAAAACACTCTTTCCCACCGCCGCAGAGCCATTGATAAGTTTTTAGAATGGTTTGATAGCCAGATAGATTGAATCAAACTGAAATTGGGCTCTTAAGAAGCCTTGAAGCTTAAGCCTGAGTATTTATTTAAGCTTCGACAATTAAAAGAGCTCGGGCAGGGGCCCCATCACAGGCCTCTATTTTTAGGGGAAGGCAAAGAAAATAATAGAGCCCTTCTTTAACAGCCCTGAGGTCGAGGCATTCTACAATATTTATAAAGTTTGAAAGCAGCAGCTTGTGAATCGGTAGCTTTTTAGAAGCTGGAGCATCAAGCGAAAAAGCGTCCACACCAACCGTTTTGAACCCTTTTTTTACAAGCAAAGTTGCAGCCTCTTTTCCAAGCCAACAGGAATCTGAAAAAGCGTTAATTCCCTGAGTTTCTGAAACTTTATTTGCTTTTTTTGTTTTCAGAAGCAAAATAGAAATCTCATTAGACAGAGCTGATCTTTTTATTTTTTCAAGAGCTGTATTAAGAGTCTCGGCTGAGATTGCTCCGTGTTTCGAAGAAAAATCCAAGAGCAGGGCTTTTCCCATAAGAGTTGCAAGATCTATTTGCTCCGAACTCTTTCCATTTTCAAAAACATGGGTCTGAGCATCAATATGCGTACCCGTATGACTTCCAAAGCTCAAACTTGTAACCGCAAATCCGGCTTTTTCAAGGGAACTGACTTTTTTAAGGCTCGGATTCGGATCTCCGGGATAGACCGGCGTAAATTGGGAAAGCGGAATCGTGATGTCTATGATTTTTCCTTTTGGGAGAGGTTCTTTAAGGAAAGAGGGCTTATTTGTGGCTCGATTTTGATTTACAGACATAAATACTCCAACTTTTGCTCTGATTATTTTATTTCACTTATTTATTTTCATGCTTTTTTTGAATCAGTATATATACAATTCCCTCAAATGCTAAAGCATGAAACTTACGGTTCTTGTGGATAATAACACTTTTATTGATCGATACTTCCTCGCAGAACCCGGGCTTTCTTATCTTTTGGAAGTTGAGGGCAAAAAAGTCCTTTTTGATACTGGTTACTCCGATGTTTTCTTAAAAAACGCCCGGAAAATGGGCCAATCTCTTCTGGATTTGGACTTTTTAGCTCTCTCCCACGGCCACCTTGATCATACTTGGGGCTTGAGTTCTTTTATCCGGGTTCTTACGGAAGCAAAAATCGAAAATCTGCCTCAAAAAGTCCCGAAACTGGTTGCTCATCCCTTTGCTTTTCAGAGTAAACGGCTCAAAGCTCTTGGAGAAATCGGAAGCCTCTTATCTTCCGAGAAACTTGCGGAACACTTTGAGCTCAAATTAGTCGATAAACCCCTCTGGCTGACTGAAAAGCTTGTCTTTCTTGGAGAAATACCCAGGATCTTTGATTTTGAAAACAGAAAAGCTATAGGGAATACCGTAAAAGAAAGAGAAAAAGAGGAGTTAAAGGAAAAGCTTGAAGCTGATTATCTTTTCGAGGACACGGCACTTGTATACCAAGCAAAAAAAGGGCTTGTGATAATAACAGGTTGTTCTCATGCCGGTATTTGCAACATCACAGAGTATGCCCGAAAAGTTTGCAAAGAAAAAAGAGTTTGCGATATAATAGGCGGCTTTCACCTTCTGAACCCTTCAAAAATCCAGATGCAGGGAACACTTGAATACCTAAAAAAACTAAAACCTCAATATATTCATGCCTGTCATTGCACAGATCTCTATTCAAAGCTAGAACTTGCAAAAAGAGGAAACCTTAAAGAAGTAGGAGTCGGACTTCAACTTGAATATAAATAATTCCTATTTTTCTTCTTCTCTATTTTTAGATAAATGATTAGGCCTTGAGCTTTAGGGTGAACTTTAGCTGTTGAGCTATTTTCGGATTTTTATTTCTTAGCAATTATTCAAAAACTATATCTTTTTGAAATTAAAATAAAGCTATATTATATATTTTGATATATAATAATTTGGATTTATACGGATTTTGAAAGCCACTTTAAAAAGCTTGCAAAAGCTTGCCTAGTTGTTCAGGTATAAACCAAAGAGGGATAAAGGGTTGAGGAAACTAAAACAAATCTTAATTTGCTCAACACTTCTTTTTATTTATTTAAGTGTATTTCAAACATCTGCTGAAAATCTTTCTGTAAATCAAGCCCTAGGGACCGAAAATTACACAATTCATTCAGGCCCAGCTTTTGAAGCTCCAGATTTAAGAAAGCCTGGGTTTTCCGAGGTTCAGAAAAAACTCTCAAGTGATTTACTGCAATTGACAAACTCAAGCTTTTTGCCTCCAGGCTCTTCTAGAACAGAACTGGTAAAACAGATGGAAGGGCTTGAGCAAATAAAATATACAACCAAGAACCCCGATTTTAGAGAAAATGGGAAAAGGATTGGGAAGATTGGGAAAAGTGAACCTGAAACAAAGGAAACTCAAACCCTAAAAACCGAACTTGTTCATGTTTATATCCGTTTTTATCCGGGTTCGGATCCTAAAAGTGCGAAAGTTTATATGGAAAACATAACAGGCCAAGCTGAAGAGCTTTATGCTGCCTGGGTAAAAATCGATGCACTCGAAGCGCTTGCCAGTCTGAAAACTGTCCAGAATATCCGGACCGTGCTTCCTCCCTTCAGAAGAACGGGCCCATATCTTACGGAAGGGGATGCAATTCATAACTGCGCCGAGGTCAGGGAAAAATACGGCTTGACCGGGAAAGGAATAAAAATAGGCATTCTTTCAAACGGAGTGGATAATCTTAACTCAGCTGTGGCAAACAAAGATCTGCCTGCAAACTTAAGCGTGCTTAGGAATACGCAGGGAGGAGATGAAGGAACTGCAATGCTTGAAATCGTGCATGATATTGCTCCGGGAGCCGAGCTCTATTTTCATGATTCTGGAAACAATGTTCTTGCATTTAACGCCGCAATCGATGCCCTTGTTGCAGCAGGCTGTGACATTATCTGCGATGACATAGGCTGGATTACAGAGCCTTTTTTTGAGGATGGAATTGTCGCAGCCCATGTCCAGCAGGTGATAGAAAAGGAAGGAATTCTGTATGTAAGTTCGGCAGGAAATGATGCCCTGAATCATTATCAAGGGGAATTTTATCCCTCTGAATCAAATTTTCATGATTTCAGTGAAGGCAAAAGCGATCTAAAAGCTCTTTATATCAACCTGCCCCCAGAAGGAAGCCTTTTTGTGGTGCTTCAGTGGAACGATAAATGGGGGCAGTCTTCCAATGACTATAATCTCTATCTTTGGGATCTGAAAAGCGAAGAACTTCTTGCAGTAAGCAATTCTGTACAGGATGGGGAAGGAGAACCTGTTGAGTTTCTATTATACGGAAATATGAAAGAGACTGCAACCGACGTTGCGGTTCTGGTTAACAAATATGCAGGCGAAGCCAGACTTTTGGAAGTATATCTCTATCCTCTAAGAGCTCTTTCCTATTCAGAGAACCTAAAGGCGGAAGATTCCATTTTTGGGCATCCTGCAGCTTTAGGAGCTGTCAGTGTGGGAGCAATTGAGGCTTCTGATCCGAGAAATGATCAAATCGAGCCCTATTCCTCAATTGGCCCGGTTTCAATCTTTTATCCTGCCTATGAGCTTAGAAAAAAGCCGGAAATTTCAGGGATCGACGGAGTACAGGTTTCAGGGGCCGGAGGCTTTCCCTCCCCATTTTATGGAACAAGTGCTTCCGCGCCGCATGTGGCGGCCCTTGCAGGGCTTGTCTGGAGCGCAAAGCCTGAAAAATCCGGGTCTGAAATAAGAGCCGCTCTGCTCAAAACGGCTAAAGACCGTGGTGCTTTAGGGTATGATACGATTTTCGGCTATGGGCTAGCCGATGCCCTTGCAATGTATAAAGAACTTGAAGCTTCACCCCTTCCTCTCGCAAATTTCAGCGCGAACCAGACAGAAGGTCCGGCTCCCCTGAATGTTATTTTTACAGATTTATCGGAAAATGCAACTTCTTGGCAGTGGGATGTTGATAGCGATTTTCTTATTGATTATACTTTGCAAAACCCAGTGCATACCTACCCTGAGCCGGGTTTGTATACAGTCTCTCTGACTGTAAAAAATAAAGAAGGCTCGGATACGCTTGTAAAAACAGATTATATAAATGTGAGCTGGGAAGCAGAAGCCTGGAATCCTTGGAACGATCCGAATTCAGAAGAAGGAGAAACGGTTACTACTTTGGAACTTCAAGAAGCTATTAATTGCTGGATAAAGGAGAAACCGGCTCCAAAAACAGGGGCAAAAATAACAAAGGAAAGGTTGCAGGAGCTACTTAATGCCTGGCTTAAGGCTTGAGAGGGAAAAATATGAAGAAATTTAGGGGAAGCCAAGAAAGGAAAAAATGGCTTTTTTTAAAAGCAATGGTTTTGTTTCTTATATTTTATTCAGCTTTTCCGGTTATAGGAGCCGAAGAATTGACTGCAGAAAGAGAATTTTCTGAAACTTCAGTAAAGCCGGGAGCTTTTTTTCAGGTAAGCCTGTTTCTTACAGCCAACCAAGAAGTAATTGCCCCGGCTCTAGATGAGGACTTACCAAAAGGTTGGGAGCTGAGACCCTTAGAAAATGCAGGAGCCTTTTTCAAACCTTCAACTTCTGAATGGATCTGGGCTGAAAGTTTTGTGGGGGGAACAACCCGGAACGTTACTTATGAAGTTGCGGTTCCAAGTAATGCAAGTGAAGGCTTTTATCAGTTTTCGGGAAAGGTATCAGCTTTTAACCTGAGTTTGAGGCCTGTGCAGGGGGAAAAGGAAATTTTTGTCTCGGAAAAGGGAAAAATACCAGATGAGAAAGGAATTTTGCTCTTTCCGGGCTGGAATTTCCTCTCAGTTCCTTATACTCTGCAAAATGCTTCTGCAGAAGTGGTGCTTAAAGGAGTTACCTATAGTTCGCTTCTTTACTACAATGCCGAAAACAAAACCTGGGAAATTCCTGAAACTTTTGAGCCCCTAAAAGCTTACTGGCTCTTTGTAGAAGGCCCGGAAACTCAACTTTTAGTTCAAGAGGATCTTAAGAAAAAACCGATATCAGGAGCCGAACTTCCCGCATCGCTCAAAGTCTATGAA